>NZ_JASDCE010000021.1:0-28604 GCF_030408075.1 Pseudoalteromonas sp. APC 3358 | reverse complement strand
CATTAACGGAATATAATAGGCTCATCAAAGCCCAATATTTACTTGATTATATTGATGATGCAAGTCTGCGCCAATATGTTCAACGAGCACTGAACCGAGGCGAAGCCTGGCATTTCCTCAGGCGAGCTATTGCATCGGTCAATCGTGACCAGTTCCGTGGAAAAAACGAATCAGAAATAGTCGTCTGGAACGAGTGTGCCCGTTTGACGGCAAATGCTATTATCTACTTTAACTCGATGATCCTAAGTCATCTATTACTGCACTTTGAAGAAGTTGGTGACGAGGAAAAAGCAGCAATAACTCGACAAGTATCACCCGTTGCATGGCAGAACATTAATCTGAGCGGCACTTATCAGTTCGCTAGTAACCGCAAACTACCTGATTTACAGGAAATAACTAGGCCTATTGTTGAAAATGAAGTCTAAAATGAAAGGTAACCCAGCTCCACAAGCCATTAACTGCGAGGGTTGTGGCGATTTATGTTACTTTAGAGGGGAAAATCCCTAGAACCCCAATAAGGCAAGATTTTCTTCTTGCGTGATATACCGTGCCTTCTCTTCCGCTCTGACGGCTTGATTGATGGCAGATACATGGACATCGCGTTTTTCGCTTCGCTTTGACTCATATTGCTTAATAGCGTCAGTGGTTTCCCGTTCAATCCTCATGACACCATCATTGACTTGTTTTTGATGGGCCGCTTTTTCAGATTTGACTGCATCTATTTTGACAGACAACGTCTCTCGACGTTGGGATGCTTGCGCCGAAACTTTTGCGGATTGTGCTTGATAGGCGTTGGATTCCTCCTTGACGGAGTCCAACAACATCACATGATGCTTGACGGCGTCTTGAGCTATCACCTCAAGGTTGTGCAGCTCGTTATATGCCGCTATCTTTTGAACCAAATCGAGTTCGTCATACTCGTCTCGTTTTGCATAAAGGTGTTCAATAACCCTTTCCAAATGCTTGAAGGAGTCATTCAGATCATTCACTTTACCTTGCGTTTCACTAATTTTGGCATCGAACGTTTTCTGCGTGATTCTGATCTGGTCACGCAACTCGGTTAATAAACTCCTTGCCCTTTCTTGTTCACTACTGAGCACTAATTTGTGCTCATCCAACTGCTTGGTATGACTCAATAGTAATGACCATACAGATTTGATGTCGCCATAGGCCTGAATAGCAGACTCGAACTCACTCTGATGCGACATCATTCGCTCAAGCGCACTGAGAGCATCAATCGTCAACGTATCATTGTCGTTATATGGCGCTTTCCCGACATCTAGCTGACTGTCAATAAAGCAATCTGCAACCATGTCTTTTAACCCTTCCATCAATTTTGTTTTTTTGTGCATGACGGACGTTAAGCGTTCAATGTGCCTCATTGATTTCCCTGGACGGCACAGAGAGAATTTATCAGCAATATCCTTGAGTCCTGACTGTCGAGCTTTAATCGGGGATAGGTGCGACAAGTTGTGCTGGATAATTGCGCAGTAATCCTTGATGGTTTTGATCTGCCGGGACACTTCTGTTATCTGAGCGATGTCTTCCGAGAGCCAGCAATCAATATTTTCCGCATTATTCAGCTTCATTTTGCTCTGTTCTGTAAATAAAGTGGAATCGGCGTCCCCTTTGACAAACCTGTAATGCAACGTGTTGTTATGTCTGTAAAGCACGACACAGGAGATCTGATCTTGTCGTTGATATTCAAAAATGACAAAACTACGTGCTTTAGAAAGATAGAAATCCAGAAAGGTTTTAGGCTTTTCTCTGACCATATACTGAGGGTCAATCCCATAAAAAACAGGAACCAGAACAAGAGATGAGGTTTTTCCTGCTCCGTTTGTCCCTGAGATGTTGCTATGACCCGTCAAGGATATTTCCGTCAATGAAGGAAACGCGCTCTGGTTGGTGATGATCCGCAGTAGTGCACTTTTCATAAAAATCGCCTGCAAAATATACATTAAATCAATATATATCAGATCAGTGCATATTGGTAGTGTCAAGGTTAAATAATAGGCAATTTTGTACTAGGTAGCGTTTTAATTTGATTATGGACTTTATGCTATACCGATAAATACACAGGAAATTTTTTTCACAAAAGTGTATGAATGTTGATAGAAGCAACAAGCTACCATCGAAGGGCGTTTCCAAAGATATTGGTATAACAGAGCATCGAACAGACTCAGTTGGAAAGGATCTCGCGTAGAAGCTCTATCATCTTCACGGATAACTCGCGTTTCCAACGATAAATTAGTTTGGGATTATGTAGGGTAACGTTGTTGTATCGTTATGTGATTTTACTCACTTAGCGCGGTGTACAGAACTACTGGATCAGATCAGTTTCAACTGACGTTCTGCCGTTGCACATTTTGCCCTGATGAGTTCGTTCATTGTTGTAAGACAGCCACTCATCCTGATCATTTTGCCGCGTCTCCAGCGTTTGATTAACTTGTTGCGAAAAGCCACCTGATAAAACTCGTTCAGGATCGCCTTATCAAACTGCTCGCAGATCCCATTCGTTTGCGGTGACATCGTTTTAGTTTTCGTGTGATCGATGCCACTACTAGAGTTGGTAATCATGACGCTCGAACTTGCAGAGTAGCACAGCCTATATCGATGTTAACTCTACACCTGACTCTGTCAATTTATGCGTATCAACATAGTGGCTGAAACGTGCTAATAAGAAGGTGAGTTTTGGATGAATGTACCTTTGACAAAATGGTCTGTTGGGTGCTGTATAAAAGTAGTCGATAAGCTCAGTTTTATTCGCTTTAAAATCCTTAAAAAAATAAACCTGAGTAATGACTGGCTGCTCAAAATCAGCTCTACAGGCATCTAATATGTTTACAGCCTGGTTATACTGAACCTCATCATAAGCGTATATCGCTGAACGATATTTACCACGCATTGAGTGGTTTGATGTGCTCGCGTGAGTATGTAAATGGATTTCGATCAAGGTTGATAAAGAAATAACAGTCGGATCAAAAACCACTTCAATGGCTTCGCTGAACTGAGCGTTGTCACCAATTGAGGCGATCCAACCTTGATTGACAGTAGCAATGCCAATAAGTGATGAAAATACGCCTTCGGTGCACCAGTGACAACCACCGCCTAAGCCGATTGTATTAAGGGTGGTTGTCGTATGCAAATTGCAAGTCTGTGTGGGCTGCTGCAAACTCATTGAGATGAGGGCAACTTCCAGTCTGGTCTGGGGAAGTGGCAGGTATAGCCATTTGGTCGGAGTTCCAAATAGTCCTGATGCATAGCCTCCGCTTCCCAAAAATCACTTGCAGGTTCGACTTCAGTCACTACTTTTCCAGGCCATAATCCCGAAGCATCCACGTCAGCAATGGTTTTTACTGCCTCAGCATGCTGTGCCTCAGAGGTATAATAAATGGCTGAGCGATAAGATGTGCCCTTGTCATTACCTTGTCTATTTACTGTACTAGGGTCATGAATCTGAAAGAAAAACTCTAAAATTTGTCGATAGCTGGTGATTTCATTATCGAACATTATTTCAATGCCTTCAGCATGGTTACCATGATTGCGGTAGGTAGCATTAGCCACTTCACCACCGGTATAACCTACTCGGGTTGAAGTGATACCGGGACGTTTGCGGATAAGATCCTGCATGCCCCAAAAGCAGCCACCGGCTAATACTGCGCGTTCAATTGCCATAATTAAATGTCCTCTACTTGGTCTAAATACTCTGCGTAACCTTTACTTGCCATTTCTTCCCTAGGAATAAAACGTAATGACGCTGAGTTAATACAATAACGTAGGCCACCCTGGTCTTTGGGACCGTCTGAAAATACATGGCCTAAGTGACTGTCGCCATGAGTTGAGCGCACTTCTGTGCGGGTCATGCCGTGCGACCTATCAGTGATTTCAATTACGTTGACAGAGTCTATCGCTTTGGTAAAGCTCGGCCAACCACACCCTGATTCATACTTGGCAGAAGACGCAAATAAAGGCTCACCTGACACGATATCCACGTAAATGCCGGGCTTGGTGTTCTTTAGCAATTCACCAGTCCCTGGACGCTCTGTACCATTTTCTTGCGTCACCCGATACTGCTCCTTAGTCAGAGCAGAAATCGCATTCATAGATTTTTGATAGGTATTCATAAATGTCCTCTTATAGAGTAGAGCCATGTGCCTTTCAGATTATAAGAGACCTTCCGGAGTTTTTCAAGTTAGTTGTCGCATCAAATTAAATTTTATGCCGCCCGCATTGCTTCTTTTTTCTCTGGATTTAAATTTACTTCATTGATCATTGTCCAATCTCTAGATTTTCCTGACCAACGAATTGGATTTTGCAATTTCGCTATTTCATTTACTCGGTGACGGTTCGCTAGTATCGCTTTATCTAATCCTAAATGACGCTGGTTTGGCGTGACAAATTTAATACCGCTGTGCAAGTGCTCATCGTTGTACCAATCAACAAATCCGTTAACCCACTTCCTTGCACTACCGATGCTTTCAAAGGCTTTTTCAGGGTATTCTGGGCGATACTTTAACGTCTTAAATAGCGATTCAGAATAAGGATTATCATTACTCACTGACGGTCGGCTAAATGAAGGCACAATACCTAACTCCTGCAATGTTGCCAATAACGTTGCCCCTTTCATTGGACTGCCATTATCCGAGTGCAACGTGACTTGATCTGGCTTTACCTGCTCTCGCCTGCAAATATCTACCATTAAATCAGCCGCCAGTGTGCTTAGCTGTGTGTCATGAACCTGCCAACCAACTATTTTTCGACTATAAATATCCATCACTAAATATAAGTATAAAAACTGACCTTTAACCGCTGTTGGCAAATATGTGATATCCCATGTATAAATTTCGTTTACACGTGTTGCCTTGAGCGCTTTTGGCTTTTTTATCTTTTTATTTGGTTTAACTTTTTCTCTGTGTGTTAATAATTTATGTGATTTCATAACACGATAAAACGAGCTTTCTGATGCTATCCACACACCTTTATCTAATAGTTTAGGGACTATCTTGCTGGGTGGTAAATGTCCATATTCTATTGAATTTACTGTCTTAATAATACGCTGTTGCTCTAATTCAGTTAGCCTGTTAGGTGGTCGCTTTATCGTACTCGTTCGCTTATCTGTCATATCATCAGCTTCAATCCAGCGTTGAATTGTTCTTGCCGTTAGACCAAGTAACTCACATGCTTTTGCTTGCCTTGCCCCTGATTTCTGCGCGTCGGTAATGAGCTTTATCAGTTCATGACGTTCAGTTGAGCTGGTTAATCGTCCTCGTTGAAACCCCAAAGCGCATCTGCTTTTTTTTTGAGTACAAGTAAGGCAGCTGTTTCTGCTAACGCTTTGTCTTTACGATTAAGCTCTTTTTGAAGTTGCTTAATTTCTTGTTTGAGCTGTTTACTGTCTGATTTTACGGGCTTCGTTGAAGGCCCTTTAGCAAAATCTTGCTTCCACTGTTTAATATGATGCGGGTAAAGCCCCTTAGCACGGCAATATTCATTAAGAGCTGCTTCACCTAAACTCGCACATTCAATAATGGCATTAAGCCTTTCTTCTAAGCTCCAGTCATGAGGGCGTTTTTCTGTTGTCATGTGACTACCATTATTTTTAGTTTCAAGTTCATGTTTTTTAGCAAGCGTAATCCATCGTTGCAAGGTTGAATAACCGATGCCTAAATCAAACGCAATATCTTCTAGGCGAACATCATCACATTGAGATAATGCTTTTTCAACAGCTTGAACTTTAAATTCTTGTGTAAATCGACGACTCATTTTATTGCCTCTATTAAAAGTTAGAGGCGACAACTATCCTGACACCTGACTCTTATACACAAATAAATTAGGCTTCAATTGAACTTTATTTATATCAGTCGATCAGATCAGTTATAACGAAAAAACCGATCGAGTTTAATTATTATGCTGATAAAAGATACTGAACAATGGGCTAATCATTTGTTTAAACATGCTGAATTAGGTGATGAACGACGCACTAAACGCCTGGTAAAAATAAGTCATCAAATGGCGAGCAACACAGGAAGCTCTATTGTGAAAGCATCTGGCTCACAGGCCTCTATTGAAGGCGCATATCGCTTTCTCCGCAATGATAAAGTTGACGCAGATAACATCGCTACCGCCGGTTTGAATTCGCTGTTACCTGCAATAACGCTGTCAAACACAATCCTTGCGCTAGAAGATACATCAACATTGTGTTACCGACACAATGTGACTAAAGAGCTCGGACATACTGGCGCATATAAACAAAGCTCTTCTAAAGGGATGTTGGCGCACACCGTCCTTATGGTCGATGCAGAAACAGAGCGTACTATTGGCTTGGGTGCACAACATCGTTGGTGCAGAAAAGATGAAAACTTTGGTACCGCTAACGACAGAAAACGCCGCAAGTACGAAACGAAAGAAAGTTATAAATGGCAACGCTCGTCGGAAGAAATGAGTACCCGATTTGCAGATGTCATGGACAATATCATAAGCGTTTGTGATCGAGAATCTGATATGTTTGAGTATATTGATTATAAAACAATAAATAATCAACGGTTTGTAGTGAGGGCCAAGCATGAGCGGGTCGTGAATGCAGACGGCGATAAACTAAGTCCTTACATTGAAAATCAATCTAGCGAAGCTTCATATTCGGTTAAGATACAGCAAAAAGGAGGCCGAAAAGCACGTATTGCGAAAGTAGCTGTACGTTATGCTTGCATTACTATTTATCCGCCTAAAAAACACAAGAAACTTGGTGGTATGAATTTAACAGTAATAAGTTGCAACGAGATTGATCCACCAAGTGGAACAAGTCCTTTGTCGTGGAAATTGTATACAGGCGAACCGATAAATAGTGCTTCTGATGCACTAAAGATAGTTAGATTTTATGAACTAAGATGGCGAGTTGAAGAGTTCCATAAAGCGTGGAAGTCAGCGGGCACTCAAGTTGAGTCGTTTCGCATGCAAACGCGAAATAATCTAGAAAAGATCATTGTAATAACAGCATTTATTGCGGTGAGACTTCTCCAGTTACGCGAGCTTGTTGTCGATAAAGATAATGCAAAATCAATTAGTTGCAACAATTTTTTCAATCATCTTGAATGGAAACTGTTGTGGTCAAAGACTGAAACTAAAAAAGCACCTAACACAACACCTTCATTACATTGGGCTTATTATGCACTTGCCAAATTAGGCGGGTGGCACAACAGCAAGCAAACAGGTGTTGTTGGTTGGGAAGCTTTATGGAAAGGTTGGTTTTCACTGAGCCAACTGCTAGAAGGCGCTCGATTCATGCAAGCGCAACAACAGGAGATGTGATCAAGAGACAGATCCTGACACAGGGGGCCTTCTGTTTACAGAATTTATTTCACTTAGGCCGTTAACCCGAAAAAATGATCTGATCCAGTAGTTCTGTACACCGCGCTAAGTGAGTAAAATCACATAACGAGGTGCCTATGACAGCTAAAAAGAACTGCAAGACCTATACCGCAGAATTTAAGGCCCTCTAACTTATAGTTGTTTCGGATGCGGCTTATTTGTTTTTGTGCTCCAGTGCTGTAAGTGATGTGCCTACGATAAATATAGACACGACAAACAAGCCTAAATCTTTTAGCAAAAACTGGCCAGGAACCACAGAGATCGCAGGAAACCCAAGAGATGCCTCAAAAACACCGGGTGTAGTCAGCATGAACGACAATGTCGTAAAAAAGAGTCCGGTTGAAAGTACACCGCCCAAGATTGCGAGCTTAGGGGAGAAAACTCGTGCAGCGATTAACAGGCCAACTGAAATTTCAAGCACACCCAGAAAATTTGAGAATCCTTGAATGCTGAGGAAACTATACATCCATGAAAGCAGAGGGCTATTACTAACAAAACCATGTATACCGTTTGCTTCGTAGCTAGTGAATTTCATACCACCAAACCACAAATATATTATCGTCATGGCAACGTAGATGCCACCTATACCAAACTTAGTGACTTTTGCACCGAGATTATTACTAAGGATATTGGTAGTCTGGACACCATTTTCAATTTCGGAGGTAACCATTTTATATCTCCAATTATTTTTAGCCATGTGGACTCACTCTATGTAGCTCACTAAAATGATATGACTCTTGAGAAAAACTATATGTTTACTCGGGTCGAACCTAACTTAGGTAATTGCTGTAGTTGAGCACCAATGGATTAGACATCAATGCCTAGTGGTTGAACGGCGGGGAAGTCGACCTCGGTCTGTGTCACTTCGTTAACGTAGTTAGTGAAAGTGTTCAGAGCAACAGCCAACAGAATATCCACTACATGTGCATCACTGTAGCCAGCGTTCAGCACCGCTTGGACCTGGTCATTGCTGACTTGCCCGCGCTGGCGGACTACGGCGGCAGCAAAACGCACGGCTGCGTCGGCCTTAGGGTCATTTGATGCACCGCTGCGGTTGGCAGTGAGTTCAGCATCATCAAGCTTGGCCACCTTACGGCCTAGGAAGGAATGGGCAGCAAGGCAATAATCGCAGCCGTTGATCTCAGCGACGGCTAGGGCAATACGCTCAAGAGTCGCTGTACCCAAGCCGCCCTGTGCTGATGCTGCGCTCAATTGCAGGTAGCCAGTCAGCGCAGCAGGGCTGTTGGCAACGACGCGGAACATGTTAGGAACGCGGCCCAGTTGTTTTTCCACAGCCTTGAGTGAGGTATGGGTAGAAGTAGGCGCGGCGTCGATTGTGGTAGGGGTGTTCAAACGTGACATAAATTTCTCCTAGTGATTTGAAAGACAGTACGCTGTATGTAGTGGTGAACTAATTTTGGCCACTTCGTTGTAGCCAAGCCAATATCTGCGCTCGGATTCATTCGGATCCAAACCACCGTTATAGTGATGTGACCTGAGCTGGCTGTAATAGCCAGCATGTAATCCAGTATTTCCCGCTCTGCTTCAGCAAAAGAACTATAGACTATCGTTGGCACACAGTCCGTTTTTAATCTTCTGAAGGTGTAGTGGTCGTTTAGGCATGATTGACGATCTAACGCTCCAGAACCAAATCAGGGATCTGGCTTTAGCGAGTCGGAGCGAACCGACCGATGGTTGGCGTACCGAAGAGCTTGACCCTAAGTTGTGGAACGGTTGGCGTAAAATGATTCAGGGGGACCGGCTAGAAATCGCTGAATACGATCTGACGGCTAAGGTTAGCCAAGGGGACTCTCCTAGTGACAAGCCCGGAGTGGTTGAAGGTCTAAAACAAAGAATAAGGGCTTACAACTTTAGTAAACAAAGGACGTCATCAATAGCAGTGATATAAAAAGTTATCTTTGCCGCCCCGATAAGGCTTTACGGGGCGACTAAGTCTCACCCAACCGACAATTCCGATAGTTTCAGAATAAGCTTTGAGTTTTCTAAGATTGGAATTACTACACCACAGCACGTACTCGAGATACTACAAATAGCTTTTTGGTAGGACCGATACCGAATAAATATCCATAATACATCAGGAGAAACTTTTTTTAATTTTCTGTAACCGGTCATAAATCAGTGGCGGATAATTTGCATGATATTCACCACACTCTGGGCAATGCTCTTGTTTTAGGTACGCTTGATTGTCGAGATCTTGATAAGGAAAAACGCTGAAGAGAAGTTCGTGCTGCATAAGCGTTTTATAAAAACTCTTATGATAAGGTGCAATCTCGCTGTCTTTGATTTTGTCGAAATATAGGTCAACGCTGTTCAAAATGCTCATAATTTCTTTAACCCCGTCGAACCTTAAAATGTCGTCATCTTTGTGAATATCAACATCTAAGCTCTCTAGATCCTCAATGAAACATTTAATCGCTCGCCGGGAATGCAAAAGGATCATTTGCGACTTGCCATCAATCATCTTTTCCTGATCGTAGCTAAAATTTTTAATGTTTCTTTCGACGAACATATAAAGTTCGTGAAGCTGATTCAACTCGTGCCTCAGTTGCTCCTTCGTATATTCCTTTTCGATTTGCTGATGGAGGATGCCATTAGCGTCAATCTGAGCTTTTAACACCAGAAAGAGAAGCACTGAACCCAGAATTTGTAAAAATGGGCTTGAAATACCTCCAAGAGCATCTCCTATTTCGCCATAACCTTTCAAATATTGCAGCGGAAGAAGAGGTGCAAACAAAGGGATAAGCAGGCAAGCCGCACCACCAATGACTATGACCCAGAAAGCTATTTTGGTAACAGGAGAGTTATAGATATTCATTTTTACACCTTTTCAGAATTTTCTTTTCTGTACGCGCTAGGAGTTTTGCCAATTTTTTTCTTAAACAACTTTTGAAAGTGTTCATGTGCCGGATACCCAATGGCTTCACTCACTTCGGGAACAGACTTACCGGATTCTTTAAGCAGCTGCTTTGCTTTTTCAAGCCGACAATAGGTTAAATAATCAAGAGGTGTCATGCCTGACAGCTCCTTAAATTTGACGCTGTAGTTCGTACGCGACATCCCCGCAATCCCGGCGAGATCGTCAAGACCCCATTTTTTATCGAGACTATGATGAATAGCTTCCAAGGTTTTGCTGAGTTGCGGATTTTCGATCAGTTTGAAGAATCCAGCATTTTTATTGGATTTGTACATGTGGATTCTTAACGCTTGCACGAAGATAATTTCGGTCAGCTTTCTGACTAACGTGTTGCTTCCAGGAAGCCCTGATTTTGCTTCCTGCTCTATAATACTTAAAAGCATGGCAAGCCAAGGCGAGTGGGAGTTATCAGCACTCTTGATATGCACGACATTTGGCAGCGAATTTAAGAATGGATGATCGGGTCCGCCATTAAAACAAAAATGTCCGCAAACGACGTTGGCTTTGAGCTTGCTCTGATCACCGTATTCCAAAACTTGAGCTTCGGTGAGGTTGGCTTTAGCTC
This sequence comes from Pseudoalteromonas sp. APC 3358, assembly GCF_030408075.1. Taxonomy (NCBI): domain Bacteria; kingdom Pseudomonadati; phylum Pseudomonadota; class Gammaproteobacteria; order Alteromonadales; family Pseudoalteromonadaceae; genus Pseudoalteromonas; species Pseudoalteromonas sp. APC 3358. The sequence continues at coordinate 17,736 of NZ_JASDCE010000021.1, read as the reverse complement.
TAAATTCGACCGCAGGCTCGGCCTTGATTTTTGGTGCACTGGCCATGGTGTGCTCCATCCCTTTGAAAAAGATCAAAATATCGCCCTGCTCCGCCAATGCTTTAAGTTTAAGTTTTGGCACCTCATACCAAAACTCGCCATGAGTCACGATGTGAAATCTCGCTAGATTCTCTTCCTGCGGGAGGCTGATGCCCCAGTCTCCCGCAAATGAGGTTCTATACCAGTAGCTGCTAGTAAGCTCTACCTTATCTAAAATTTCACTGAGAACATCCATATATAGCTCCTACGTAAACTGTCCAATAGGTCATGTTATACGAACTATTGAACATATTATATCTATTTTACATGCTGTAAAGTCAGTCTAGAGATGGATCCGGAAATTTGAACAACTCCTATAAGTGATATTCTGCTCCTCAAATGATGTTATAAACATCAATATATGGAGTATTTTATGGCACGTAGACCAAGAAGAAATCATTCAAACGACTTTAAAGCTAAGGTAGCACTTGCTGCGATCAAAGCAGAAAAAACACTTGCTGAATTGAGTTCTGAGTTTGATGTTCATCAAAACCAAATTATTGACTGGAAAAATCAATTGATCTCAGCTTCCTCGCAAGCTTTCGATCAATCAAAAGCTCCATCAGAACCCCCCATTGATCTTAAAAAGTTACATGCAAAAATCGGTGAGCAGGCATTAGAAATTGATTTTTTAGAAGGTGTGTTGAAGAAACTGGGCCGCTTCAACCACAAAAGTTAATCGATCACTCACTTCAGATTTCAGTATCTAAACAGGCTAAGTTACTGAAAGTCTCTCGTGGTTGTTATTACTATGGCCCAAAACCTGTGAGTGAATCAGATCTGAAGCTGATGCGCTGTATGGATGAGTTACATATGCAATACCCTTTTGCAGGTAGCCGTATGATGCGTGATTTATTGAATCGTCAAGGACATCATATAGGACGACGTCATACACGTACTTTAATGAAGAAAATGGGCATTAATGCGTTATATCGTAAACCAAATCTAAGTCAGGCCAATCAAGCTCACCGTAAATATCCATATCTGCTCAAAGGATTGGCTATTCAGCGCAGTAATCAAGTGTGGTGTACGGATATAACGTATATCCCTATGGCAAAAGGCTTTGTTTATTTATGTGCTGTGATTGATTGGCATAGCCGCAAGGTACTTGCGCATAGGGTATCGATTAGTATGGAGGTGGATTTTTGTATTTCGGCTTTAAATGAAGCGATTGAAAAATATGGTCGACCTGAAATATTTAATACAGACCAAGGCAGCCAGTTTACCAGTGATGCATTTATTGATGTATTGAAATCAAATGGCATTCAAATCAGTATGGATGGTAAAGGTCGATGGGTAGATAATGTGATGGTTGAACGATTATGGCGGAGCGTTAAATATGAAGAGGTGTATCTCAAAGCTTATAGCAGTGTCACAGATGCGAAAAAGCAATTAAGTGCATATTTTGAGTTTTATAATTTGAAACGACCTCATTCGAGTCTTGACAAAATGACACCAAATGAGTTTTACTATGATCAGCTACCCCAACAAAACAAGGTGGCTTAACTAGAGCGGAATATCACTTATAAATACGCTTTTAGTTGTTCAAACAAGTGGGACCACCTCTAACCAAAGTGTAAACATTACACAGGAGTAACAAAAATGGGATATGTATCAACAAAAGACGGCGTTGAAATCTATTATAAAGATTGGGGGCCAAAGGATGCACCTGTTATTTTTTTCCATCATGGTTGGCCATTAAGTGCAGATGATTGGGATGCACAAATGATGTTCTTCCTCGGTGAAGGTTTCCGTGTCATTGCAACCGATCGACGTGGGCATGGTCGCTCAGAGCAGGTTTGGGATGGACATGATATGGATCATTACGCTGATGATACTGCTGCTGTGGTCAATCATCTTGGTGTTCAAGGTGCTGTACACGTAGGACATTCGACAGGTGGCGGCGTTGTTGCACGTTATATCACGCGTCATCCTGAGGATCCTGTGTCCAAAGGTGTTTTAATTTCGGCTGTGCCGCCGCTCATGGTAAAAACCGATGATAATCAAGATGGCATCGACAAGTCAGTATTTGATGATTTTCAAAAGAATACTAAAGAAAACCGTGCAAAGTTCTTTTATGACGTACCAGCAGGGCCGTTCTATGGTTATAACCGTGATGGTGTAACGCCATGTGAGCCAATCATCCAAAACTGGTGGAGACAGGGTATGATGGGCGGTGCAAAGGCACATTATGACAGTATCGTTGCCTTTTCGCAGACTGATTTCCGTGATGATCTAAAGAGTATTACCATTCCGATGTTGGTGATGCACGGCTTAGATGACCAGGTCGTTCCGTTCGAGTTGTCGGGTCAAAAATCGGCTGATTTGTTAAAAAATTGTGTGCTGAAGACCTATGAAGGCTTTCCTCATGGTATGCCAACTACCGAAGCTGAGACTATCAATAAAGACCTTTTAGCATTTATCAGAAGTTAATTTTTAAAAGGGCAGTCATTTGTTGACTGTCCTTTTTTATAACGATTAAAATTTATTTATCAGGGGCGAACATCATGAGTGATAAATCAAAAAAATGTCCATTTACCCACTTAACTACTGATTTTGGTGCACCGGTTGTCGATAACCAGAATAGTATGACGGCAGGCGCCAGAGGACCATTATTAGCCCAAGACTTATGGCTAAATGAAAAACTTGCCAACTTTGTTCGTGAAGTCATTCCTGAGCGTCGTATGCATGCCAAAGGTTCAGGTGCATTTGGCACGTTCACGGTCACCCATGATATTACTCAATATACTCGCGCGAAAATTTTTAGCGAAATCGGCAAAAAAACTGAAATGTTTGCCCGTTTTACCACCGTTGCAGGTGAACGTGGTGCGGCAGATGCGGAACGTGACATTCGTGGTTTTGCCCTAAAATTCTATACCGAAGAAGGTAACTGGGATATGGTGGGCAATAACACGCCTGTATTCTTCTTGCGTGATCCACGTAAATTCCCGGATTTAAACAAAGCGGTCAAACGTGACCCGAAAACTAACATGCGCAGTGCAACCAATAACTGGGATTTCTGGACTTTATTGCCAGAAGCATTACATCAAGTCACCATCGTCATGTCGGACCGTGGTATCCCTTCAAGCTACCGTCATATGCATGGCTTCAGTAGCCATACTTATAGTTTCATTAATGAAGCTAATGAGCGTTTCTGGGTGAAATTTCACTTCAGAACCCAACAAGGTATTAAGAACCTGACGGATGCAGAAGCGGGCGAGCTGGTGGGCCAGGATCGTGAAAGCCATCAACGTGATTTATTCGATGCAATTGAACGTAAAGACTATCCAAAATGGACACTCTTCGTACAAGTCATGCCTGAACAAGATGCGGAAAAAGTTCCATATCATCCGTTTGATTTAACCAAAGTATGGCCACACGGCGATTATCCATTAATTGAAGTCGGTGAGTTTGAACTGAACCGTAATCCTGAAAACTTCTTCCTTGACGTAGAGCAATCTGCTTTTGCCCCAAGCAATCTGGTGCCAGGAATCAGTGCTTCACCAGACCGTATGTTGCAGGCGCGCCTGTTTAACTATGCCGATGCGCAACGCTATCGTTTAGGCGTGAACTATCAGCAAATTCCAGTCAATGCTGCACGCTGCCCTGTACATAGTAATCATCGTGATGGGCAAGGCCGTATTGATGCCAACTATGGTGGTTTACCGCACTACGAGCCAAACAGCTTTGGTCAATGGCAAGAGCAAGCTCAGTATAAAGAGCCACCATTAAAAATTAATGGTGATGCCGATTTTTGGGATTATCGTGAAGATGATAATGATTACTTCAGTCAACCACGTGCCTTATTCGAACTGATGACACCAGAGCAACAAGATGCATTATTTGGCAATACAACGCGTGCTATGGGCGATGCACTCGACTTCATCAAGTATCGTCATATCCGTAATTGCTATGCTTGCCACCCAGCCTATGGTGAAGGTGTTGCGAAAGCATTGGGTATGACCGTTGCTGATGCACAAGCTGCACGTGAAACTGATCCAGCTCGTCATTTACCAAGCTTTCTTTAAGCCTTGAAATACTGAAATAAAAAAGCCATCTTCGGATGGCTTTTTTAAGAGAGGATAATTCATAGTATTTTTAAGTTACTTTTGAATTAATGGAATAATTTTATTTTAAACGCTGGCTGAGTGTTAAGCTTTATTGTTTACCCATTCAGCATATTGTTTAGCATAATAGCTAACAATCATTGTCGCACCTGCGCGTTTAAATCCAATTAAAGTTTCATATACAGTTTGTTTTTCATCTAACGCTCCAGCCAAGGCGGCAAATTTAATAGATGCATATTCACCTCCAACTTGATACACAGCGATGGGACGATTTGTTCTATTACGTAACTTACATAAAATATCTAAATATGGGGTTCCAGGCTTAACCATTAAAATATCAGCACCTTCTTGTTCGTCATAATCAACTTCAAGTAGTGCTTGATGTCCATTATGAAAGTCAGCCTGATAAGTTTTCCTATCACCTTTAAGCTGAGAGTCAACTGCGGAGCGGAAAGGTCCATAGAAAGCTGAGGCGAATTTTATAGTGTGAGCTAAAATGCCTACATTTTGGAAACCTGCTTCATTTAATCCTTTACGAATAGCAAGAACTTGTCCATCCATCATAGAGGATGGCGCTAAAATATCAGCACCAGCTTTTGCAGCAGTAATTGCCTGTTTTTTTAGATTTTCTAACGTCTTATCATTATCGACAACCTCATCACATACAACGCCACAATGCCCATGTGTAGTGTATTCACAAAAACATATATCTGGAATTACAAGCATATCTGGGCAGGTAGCTTTAATAATTTTAATCATCCGACTAAGTAAACCATCATCAGACCAAGTGTCTGTTCCTTCGTCATCCTTCTTATGAGAAATGCCAAACGGCATAACAGCTCTTATTCCTAATTTATAAAGCTCCGTAATTTCTTCACTGAGCTCAGCTTCAGGAAAACGATAGAGGCCTGGTAAAGTTTTGATTTCTTGCCTTTGCGTTAAGTTTTCTTCTATAAAAATAGGATAAATTAATTCATTTAAATGAATGTTCGTTTCTTTAACCAAGTTTCTAACTTGGGTATTTACTCTTAATCTTCTTAAATTCATCATAGCTATCTTAATTAACAAAACACTTGTTAAAGTCTAAGTAAAGAGATGGATCCGTAAATTTGAACAACTCCTATAAGTGATATTCTGCTCCTCAAATGATGTTATAAACATCAATATATGGAGTATTTTATGGCACGTAGACCAAGAAGAAATCATTCAAATGATTTTAAAGCTAAGGTAGCACTTGCTGCGATTAAAGCAGAAAAAACACTTGCTGAATTGAGTGCTGAGTTTGATGTTCATCAAAACCAAATTATTGACTGGAAAAATCAATTGATCTCAGCTTCCTCGCAAGCTTTCGATCAATCAAAAGCTCCAACAGAACCACCCATCGATCTAAAAAAACTACATGCAAAAATCGGTGAGCAGGCATTAGAAATTGATTTTTTAGAAGGTGTGTTGAAGAAACTGGGCCGCTTCAACCACAAAAGTTAATCGACGACTCACTTCAGATTTCAGTATCTAAGCAAGCTAAGCTGCTGAAAGTCTCCCGTGGTTGTTATTACTATCGCCCAAAACCTGTGAGTGCATCAGATCTGAAGCTGATGCGATGTATTGATGAATTACATATGCAATATCCTTTTGCAGGCAGTCGTATGATGCGTGATTTGTTGAATCGTCAAGGACATCATATAGGACGACGTCATACACGTACTTTAATGAAGAAAATGGGTATTCAGGCGTTATATTGCAAACCAAATTTAAGCCAGGCTAATCAAGCTCACCGTAAATATCCATATCTGCTCAAAGGGTTGGCTATTCAGCGCAGTAATCAAGTGTGGTCTACGGATATAACGTATATCCCTATGGCAAAAGGCTTTGTTTATTTATGTGCTGTGATTGATTGGCATAGCCGCAAGGTACTTGCGCATAGGGTATCGATTAGTATGGAGGTGGATTTTTGTATTTCGGCTTTAAATGAAGCGATTGAAAAATATGGTCGACCTGAAATATTTAATACAGACCAAGGCAGCCAGTTTACCAGTGATGCATTTATTGATGTATTGAAATCAAATGGCATTCAAATCAGTATGGATGGTAAAGGTCGATGGGTAGATAATGTGATGGTTGAACGATTATGGCGGAGCGTTAAATATGAAGAGGTGTATCTCAAAGCTTATAGCAGTGTCACAGATGCGAAAAAGCAATTAAGTGCATATTTTGAGTTTTATAATTTGAAACGACCTCATTCGAGTCTAGACAAAATGACACCAAATGAGTTTTACTATGATCAGCTACCCCAACAAAACAAGGTGGCTTAACTAGAGCGGAATATCACTTATAAATACGCTTTTAGTTGTTCAAACAAGTGGGACCACCTCTGTCTAATCAGTAAGTGGATGAAAACTAAGGAGGCTTTATGAAACTAGATTATGTGATCGTTGCCGGAGGGTGTTTTTGGGGTCTCGAAGACCTCCTTAGGAGTCTGGACGGTGTGACGTCAACGAAGGTGGGCTACTCTGGCGGAGATTTTGATGATCCTACCTACGCCGATATTATAACAGGGAAAACGGGGCACGCCGAAGCGGTTCGCGTGGAATACGACCAAGACGAAATATCTCTCGAAGAGATTCTACATTACTTTTTCAAAATCCATGATCCGACTACGAAGAATCGCCAAGGAAATGATGTTGGCACTTCGTATCGCTCGGCAGCGTTCTATCGTGACGATGCACAGAAAGCGATTATCGAAAACGTGATTGATGAGGTCAATGAGATCGGTCGCTTCGAGAATCCCGTGGTCACGACGGTAGCCTTGGAAAAAGAGTTTTATGACGCTGAGGAGTATCACCAAAACTATTTGAAGAAGAATCCCCACGGGTACACGTGCCATTTTGAGAGAGATTAAACCATGAATCAAACGAAAGAGGAAAAAATGAAAGAACTTAAGAACGTTGTCATCTACACAAAAGACCATTGTCCGTTTAGTAAACGCGTGAAGGAGTACTTAACTTCTGAAAAAGTTGATTTTAAACAAATTCGCGTGGATGACGATCCCAAGACTTATGATGAGTTGAAGAAAAAAACCAACCTTCAAACTGTTCCGCAAGTTTTTGTGGATGGAAAATTCATTGGTAGCGCGACTGACTTCTTCGCGTGGATTGATAGCTAAAGAACAAACCCAAAAATAAAGGAGCAAATTTATGTTCAACTGGGAAAGCATTAACAACTATCTCGATAACGGCACTCCCGCTCCTCCTAGAAAAGTAGAAAAGAGCGAGGAAGAGTGGAAAAAAATTCTGACGCCCGCTCAATTTAATGTCATGCGGAAGAAAGGCACCGAACGCGCGCACACCGGAGAACTCTGTTCATTTTATGAAGCTGGAAGGTACGCCTGTGTGGGCTGCGACACCGAACTCTTTGACTCGAACCTAAAGTTCGATTCGGGAACGGGATGGCCGAGTTTTTCTGAGCCAGTCGCAGACAACGTAATTCAATATGAACTGGATACGACCTTCGGGCGCAGAATCGAAGTGCTATGCAATGTGTGCGAAGCCCATCTGGGGCACGCTTTTCCAGACGGTCCTGAGCCATCAGGGGTCCGATTCTGTATTAACTCGGAGTCATTGAAGTTTGTAGAATAATTTTTAAATCGAGGGGGTTTATGAAAGTGAACCTTTTGAAAAAAGGAGCCGTTCGTGTTGATTAAGCTGTTCGGTCATAAAGACTGCCATAAAACCAAGATTTACCATTCGTACTTGCAAGAAAAAGGGAGCCAGTTTGTTTTTTTGGATGTTCATGAAGACGACGCGGCTGCTGATGAACTGTGCTCCCTCTATTCGAACGGAAAGCTGAATTTCCCGACAATAGTGGTTGGGACAAAGAAGCTGAGAAACCCCAAGTTCAAGGACCTTGACAGGTGGTTGGAAGCTTCAATGAAATAATGAGTTTTTTAGAATTATTAATAACTTAATAAGCAGTAAGATCAATGATTACAGCAATTTTCCGCAGTTGTGTTACCAAGAAACATGCTGCGGAGTTTTAGCAAAGATACTTCATCAAGCTGGTGTTGGAAAACGTGGTCTTATCGTCGTTTGCACGGCGTGAGGAATGGGAGTGGCTTCAATTTTTGAAAGTTAGGTGAAAAATATGTCGGATCTAAAAATGAATAAAGAAGACGGTGTTGAAAGCTATGAATTTGCAACCCCTGAAGCAATCGAAGAAGCATTGAAAATCGGGAAGCTTAGTCAAACGGTTTTCGGCATGGGTTGCTTTTGGGGACCGGATTCTAATTTTGGAGGGACGCAGGGAGTAGTGCAAACACGTGTTGGCTACGCTGGAGCATCAACTCTGGATCCGAGTTACCGCAACATCAACGGACACGCCGAAGTCGTCAGAGTGATCTACGATAAAGACCAAATCAGCTACAGGGAACTTCTTGGAAGTTTTGAATCATGGTCTGTTCATGGTAGAAAGCAGGGCCAGTATCGCCAGATACTTTTTGTTTTTGATCTGGAGCAAAAACAAGTAGCTGAAGAACTGATTCAAGCGATTGGAAAGGAGAAATCTCCCGAGGTGATTGAGGCCGGAGAACAAAATGGTTATTTTTGGCCCGCCGAAGATTACCATCAAAAGCATCGTCTTCGCAGAAACAAACAGCTTGTAAGTCTTGCAGAAGTAGATTTCGGTCCTCGCTGGGATGAACATCTGTATTTTACTAAATTAAATAGTACCGATAGAAAAGGCTTCAGTCTCTCAAGCTGGCTAAAAAAGTTGTCTCCGGAAATGCAGAAAGCTTACCGAATCGGTTAATCTGAAATTGCAGCTGGCTAAAGAACTCTATTTTCTATATGTAAAGAATGTGACGATCTCCTTCACATGGAGTCCAAGAGAGCATAAAAAATCTGTGTAAGTCGCATTACCCATGTATTTGAAAGGAATAAATAATGCCAATATCAGACCAGCTTATCGACCGAAGCAAGACCTCAGTTTTTATGAGGTCTTGAGATCAGCGCAGCATGAACAGATCTCTTACAGTGTGGCGAACACACTGGTTTGATTGCGGCCTTGGGTTTTAGCTTTGTATAACATCTGATCGGCGACTTCGAGCAACTGCTTTTTGTCGTCAAATAAATCAGCGCTGGCCAAACCTATGCTGACCGTTAATTGTCGTAATAACCACTCATGGTTAGCCACTACCAGCCTTAACTTTTCCAGTGTTTTATTTGCGGACGCTGTGTCTGTGCCTGGCAGGATCAGCACAAACTCTTCACCACCATAACGGGCGAAAAAGTCATAGTTCCTGCTATGGCGCTGAAACAGAGCCGCGACTTGACTCAGTGCCTCATCTCCTGCGGCATGACCATAGCTGTCGTTAAAACTCTTAAAGTGATCAATATCAATCAATGCCAGTACAAAAGATTGTCCTGTTCTTTGCCAGCGAGCAAATTCAGCTTCAAACTTGAGGTCAAAAGCTCTTCTGTTGTTCACCCCTGTCAGCGCATCCGTCATGCTGGTATTATGTAATTGTTCGCCGACTTTTTTCAGCTCCAGTATGGCGATCACTTGTCTGGACAGAGCCTGCAAAGAGCTTATCTGCCGCTGGTTCAGCTGCTTAGGAACATGATCATAGACACAAATAGTACCAATCACTGCACCTTCGGGATCAATCAGCGGCGAGCCAGCATAAAATCGGTAGCCAGGTCCTGAAATCACCATAGCATTGGTACTGAATCTGTGATCTAAAGTAGCGTCAGGGACCACCATTACCGCATCAGGTGTTTCCATTGCATACACGCAAAAGGACTCTTTAATTAATACAGAGGTACGCGAAATACCAACTTTTGCAATTAGATTCAGCTTTGTGTCATCGGTTCGCGTCACCATAGCCACTGGTGCATCACAGATATAACACGCCAGTTCAGTGATATCCCGCAGGTTCTGATCTGCTTCAGCAGGTGCTTTTAGTGTGGTTTCTGCACTAGCTGTTTGAGCTAAACTAAAGGTCATGTACTTCTCCGTTTTTCTACTGCATTTTTTAAAGATCCTGCATAGAAAAATGAATTAAATCGTTGATTTAACTCTAGCATAGATCTGTCAGACTTGAAGTTATCTCTGTAGCAATGGTATTGTTTTGTACAATATTCGCCTGCTTGATTTGAGTTTTAGCTGTATTTATAAACTTTTGGCTTTTCCGGTCGCAGGCTCTATAATTTGCTCGTTTAAATCCAACTCTTCGTCTAACGTCATCTATTTAGTGTGCATGCGGCCTCCGGAGCATTTTCCGTGGCTTATTTTACCGAAGCATCGGGATTGCTAAATAGAGCTGAACGCTGTAATGCGCTTTCGAACTGAGCTTTCCGTAACTTCGGCATTAGTTCATGTACCTTGCTTACTGGATGTTGGTTGACGCGCAGCAGCACGTCCGTCAGATAATCGTAAACGTTAATAGCAGTGTTGACCTTGCTTTGAATGACGCCAACATGCTTAGCACCAAGCTCCGTTCAGCAGAATCACAGCCAGTTTTTCAGTTATCCCAAGTGTCACTCTCAGATTAAAGGCCGCCATACCGGATGTAGTGCCAACAAGAAAACTAAAACACAACTTCGCTGATCATCGCTGAGTGTTTATAAATCGTCTCCCATCACCGGTATCGATAAGCAGATAAGCCTGGTTATGCCATTAGCAGTTCTTGAAGCATTCCTGCTTTCAATGTCGTCAACGTGATCACGATTTGAGTTGAGATAACGACTCTGTTGCTGAAGACTCTCAGTTAATTGCCACTCACCAGATTCAAGAACAGCACCCGCTAACTCGGCACATACTGTTGCAAAACCATAAAGCGCTTGATTATCGCGGGTAAAACGCAGCGGCATCGTCTGGCCTTTTACAAGAAGGGACCATTCCAAAACTCTGTACTTACCTTTTAATCGGTTACTGACAAAAATAGTTATACTTGTACCGCTGGCGCCAACAACTAAAAAGCTCGTGATAGCTAGTCCTATCAGAGACCATAACTCTGGTTTCCCACTTAGTAACAGTGGATTAGGCAAATGACTCCTCAAAACGAGATCAGCACCAAGGGTCAGCGCTGTTTTATACACTGCTTGTTCTAATAATGGAGTTGCATTGACCAGTGACGCAACAGCATCACAACTATAAGGTTCTAGAACTGCCGTAGCTCTCAACCATTCTGTTTCATGGGCAATCGCCAACAAATTTGACCAAATTCGAACCAGTGCCGCTATATGAATGGAGTTTTCATCAGTCAGGACGGTTTGATTAAGCTGCTTATCCAGTTCCTGATGCCAGTATTGGTATTGGCTTGTCAAAAGTACAAACAACTCAGATTGAAGCAACTTATTATTAGTTACCGGTCTTATCCTATTTGACATCTCATTGAATAGTTGTATAAATTTTTTGTCTGCTTGTTGCTCACGCTTTAGCAGATCTTGCTGTTGTTGAAGCATCTGTAAATCGTATTCAATGGCCTGCTTAAAAAGTGTGAGTAAGGAACAGTGTTGTGATGCCCGATCTGGGCTTGAAAAGTCCAACATACACAAAGTACCGAAAGTTTTTCCGCTAGGCCAAAGCAATGGCAGGCCATAGTAATAACTAAAGCCTGCTGCAAATGTTGGGTTATTGTTTTCATATCGGGTACCGATTGCATTTTCAACTAGTAATGGCTGGTTACTGGAAATGACTTGGGAACAATAAGTGTTAAGTGCCAATGGAACAGGTTCACCGCAATAAAAAGTTGGTACTGACACACTGCCAACAGCCTGACAAATTTCGTTTTTATCTAATCGATTAATCAGCACACAAGGCACTTCCGCGACTTGAGCCATCGAGTTTACAATGCCTTGCCAGCGCTCTAGGAGCAGAGCGGTTTCTATGCTCAAATCTACTGCCATTTGTTCCCTCAGTATTTAAATAGTCCCCTTTTGCATCATTCGATCTTGTTTATCTCAGAGTATCAAACAGGAAACAAAGTGATTGATGTCAATCAGGGAATTAGCAGCATTGATGCATTAAGCGGCGCACATACACTCTAAGTAAAGTGCTTAAGTCTGATTATGGCAAGAAATTGTTACTTTGTCAGGGATAGTCAACACTTTATTAGCGAGAGACTTGCTTGGCTGACATTTAAGACAAATCGCGAGATTCCAAATCTGCCACCAACAGTCGGAACTGAGTAACTCACTTGAGCTTTAAAAAGTAAAGCATTGAAATATTTATGGTATTTATACATCCTACCTAGCTCACAGCAGAGTTTAGCATCGTGCATTAATATGACCTTACACTAAAAATACGTACTAGTTGACGTCTATCAAACTCGTTTACGAGATAGTGTAGTGGTCGACAAATTTTGGCCACATCGTTATTGCCTAATAACCGATGCTCTCTTTAAATGCGAAATGAGTAGTGCACGCATTTTTAGCCTTTTGGCAAAACGTTGATGTCTCGAAATTTTCAAGCGCTGTGCCTTGTTTATTTTCAGAAACGTCTGCTTTCAGTGAGTTCCTGATGCTCGGGCGCTCTAAATTATGGGTATAGACAATCTGATTTGCCCTATATTTGCAGTTTTTCGTGAACCCTTAATTTCACAACTCTTTTAATCTGATATCCAAAGTCTGCATCCATACATAGCCCCTACGTAAACTGTCTAATAAGTCACATTATACGAACTATTGAGCATGTTATATCTATTTTACATGCTGTAAATTCAGTTCCATTAGTAAATAGATAAAAACCAAGGAGGCTTTATGAAAAATAAATAATGTGATCGTTGCCGGAGGGTGTTTTTGGAGTCTCGAAGACCTCCTTAGAAATCAGGACGGCGTGACGTCAACGAAGGTGTGTAGTGGCACTGAAATGGCGACTGCGCAAGACGTGAAGATGAGCTGTCTGATAGCAACGGATTATCAAGCAGAACCTTCTTAAATACAATTTATTCCACGCCAATACAGCGTGCTGTCTTTCAAATCACTAGGAGAAATTTATGTCACGTTTGAACACCCCTACCACAATCGACGCCGCGCCTACTGCTACCCATACCTCACTCAAGGCTGTGGAAAAACAACTGGGCCGCGTTCCTAACATGTTCCGCGTCGTTGCCAACAGCCCTGCTGCGCTGACTGGCTACCTGCAATTGAGCGCAGCATCAGCACAGGGCGGCTTGGGTACAGCGACTCTTGAGCGTATTGCCCTAGCCGTCGCTGAGATCAACGGCTGCGATTATTGCCTTGCTGCCCATTCCTTCCTAGGCCGTAAGGTGGCCAAGCTTGATGATGCTGAACTCACTGCCAACCGCAGCGGTGCATCAAATGACCCTAAGGCCGACGCAGCCGTGCGTTTTGCTGCCGCCGTAGTCCGCCAGCGCGGGCAAGTCAGCAATGACCAGGTCCAAGCGGTGCTGAACGCTGGCTACAGTGATGCACATGTAGTGGATATTCTGTTGGCTGTTGCCCTGAACACTTTCACTAACTACGTTAACGAAGTGACACAGACCGAGGTCGACTTCCCGGCCGTTCAACCACTAGGCATTGATGTCTAATCCATTGGTGCTCAACTACAGCAATTACCTAAGTTAGGTTCGACTCGAGTAAACATATAGTTTTTCTCAAGAGTCATATCATTTTAGTGGGCTACATAGAGTGAGTCCACATGGCTAAAAATAATTGGAGATATAAGATGACTATTCCCGAAATTGAAAATGGTGTCCAGACTACCAATACCCTTAGTAATAATCTCGGTGCAAAAATCACTAAGTTTGGTATAGGTGGCATCTACGTTGCCATGACGATAATATATTTGTGGTTTGGTGGCATGAAATTCACTAGCTACGAAGCAAACGGTATACATGGTTTTGTTAGTAATAGCCCTCTGCTTTCGTGGATGTATAGCTTCCTCAGCATTCAAGGATTCTCAAATTTTCTGGGTGTGCTTGAAATTTCAGTTGGCCTGTTAATCGCTGCACGAGTTTTCTCCCCTAAGCTCGCAATCTTGGGCGGTGTACTTTCAACCGGACTCTTTTTTACGACATTGTCGTTCATGCTGACTACACCCGGTGTTTTTGAGGCATCTCTTGGGTTTCCTGCGATCTCTGTGGTTCCTGGCCAGTTTTTGCTAAAAGATTTAGGCTTGTTTGTCGTGTCTATATTTATCGTAGGTACATCACTTACAGCACTGGAGCACAAAAACAAATAAGCCTCACCCGAAACAACTATAAGTTAGATGGCTCCTAAACACATTAGAGAGCCTTTATTTTTATCTTTTAAGTGCTTCAAGTACGTGCCTTACTAGAGGCTGTTGATCTTTGAGTGAAAAATGAACGGCATAGCAACAAGGTATAATGGTTTCGCCAAAAATCAAAAATACCACCGAGAACGGACGTTGCTATGCCAAGGACAATGCTAACAGATAACGCCTAGGAAGCCCTAAAGCAAATACTTAAAGAGACAGGGCGTGTTTACAATAAATATGAACACCGAAATACACTGGAAGGCATACTTTATCGTATGCGCACAGGCATTCAGTGGCGAGATTTGCCTGAAAGATTCGGTCGTTGGAACTCTGTATTTAAGCGCTTTAACCTTTGGTCAAAGGTAAGCGATCATTCAGGGGGTATATTACCCCTAATTAGCCAGATCTGATGTTAACAAATGATCTTTAAATTTGTCTTTCCAAACACGCGGGGTTAAATCAATGACATCTTTGGCGGGATGCAGGCTCACGCGTTGCAATACATCCACCAAATAGTGATATGGGTTAATGCCCAGCAACCGGCACGTCACCATTAAACTTTGTAATACGCCCATATTTTCAGCGCCCAACTCACTCCAACAGAATAAATAATTCTTTCTGCCCATAGGGATTACTCGCAAGGCGCGCTCTAAATGGTTGGTATCAATTTGGATATTCGCATCCCCTAAATACACTTTCAGTTGATGGTATCGTTCATCTGCATACTTTAATGCTTTGCTGATTGGGTTTGATGGTAATAACTCAGGCCGTTGCCTTTGTTCATATATCCAGTTAAAGAATTCATCAATCACAGGCTCTGCATGTTTTTGTCTATAATCGAGTGCACTTTGTTCATCTAAGTTTTCATCGCGAATATGCTGTTCAACTTGATATAAATCTGCAATTTTTAGCAGTGCATATTTTGCAAGCTCAGGCTCCATCTTAAGTGACTTTTCAAAGTAACGTCGGCAGTGCGCCCAGCAAGATGCATGGGTTACGTTTTGGTTTTGCTCGTTCAATTGATTGACTGTTTTGGTATACGCCGTGTAACCATCGGTTAATAATGTACCATTAAAGCCAGTCAGTTGATTTTTGGCATGCAAAAAGCCTCGGTTTTGCGACCAAGTAAAAGCAATTTCGTCTTGTTCACCATAAATGGGCCAGTAATAGGTTTGTTTCATTTTACCTTTACTTTTTCGGCCCACTTTTATCGGCACTTCATCCATGGCCAGTATTTTACTTTGCAAGATATGCTCAAGCTGCGCTTGATAGATGGGGTATAACAGCGCAATGGCTTTTTGTATCCAATGGGTGAGGGTGGCGCGGCTTAATTGAATGCCCGCATCCGACATTCTTTGGTGTTGGCGGTATAAAGGTAAGTGATAAACCGCTTTATCGACCATGATACCTGCAAGTACGGATACGTCAGCATAACAGCCTTCTAATACCGTATTGGGTGTGGGCTCAGTGCGAACGGTTTCTTTGGTTTTATGACGCACAACGGGTTTACGGTAAATTAAAACAACGTAACTACCCGGTTGCTGCGCTAAACGCGCCTGCTCTTTATAATCGATAATTTCGTATTGGTCTGCGTTATCGCCATTAAGCTCTGGTGCGTCGACTTCAATGATTTTTTGTGGCACTGAATCATCAAAACGTAAACCCGTATCATTGACTTCATCGCCGCTTAATTGTTTATTCGATTTGCGGCGGTGAGATTTAATTTCGATTGAATCGGGTTTGGATGTAGCTGAGTTATCTTTAACAAATAGCTCAGTTTGCTCATTTGAGTCGGATAGCAGTTGTTCAGACTTACGCCCAAACACTTGGCGTTTTAACCAGTCGAGTTGATGCTCAAGCGATGCAATTTGTGCAACTTGTTTGGCATATTGAGCATCAATTTCAGATGCAGGTAAGTGACTGATTTTATGTTTTTTCATAGGGGATAATTATACCCTATTTCACCTTGTAAGGCGCGTGTTTATTGGCTTTTCTTGCCATTTAATTCCACCAATTAAACACTGAAGTTGTGTCCAATCTAAGGTGATTTTGTTGTCACCTGAAACAGTGTGGAAAGTGCCTTTTTCTAATCGTTTTGACCAAATACAATAACCCCCTTGATGGTAATAGAGTAACTTAATGTGTGTGCGTTTTCGGTTAATAAAAACAAACAGCTCGCCATTATTGGCACGACAGTTCAGTTTGGATTGAGTGAGTGCAGCTAGACCGTCAAACTGTTTGCGCATATCAACAGGTTGATTGTATAGCCAAATGGCGACAGAAGGTGAAATACCTATCATGCTTGTGTGCTCATGTTTAATACCACACCGCCTGGTAATTTGAGCTCAATGGGGTTCTAGGGATTTTCCCCTCTAAAGTAACATAAATCGCCATACTCACGATATCTAAAGGCATACAAAGGTGGGTTACTTCTCCAAAGTATGGCAAATTATGAGGTTAACTACCCCTTAAACTTAACGTAATTCCTATGGCTATAAAAAACGAACTCTCAATTCTTACCAAAGCTGAGCAGCTTGATCTATATTCTCCGCCACTATTAACCCTTGAACAGCAACGATTGTATTTTACGCAAAACGAGATCGAGTTAACAGAGTCGAAAAGCATTCGCCTAAGGAGCCATCGATGCTATTTCATTGCGTTATTAGGGTATTTTAAGTCTAAGCCTGTCATTCTTTCACCTAGCTTTAACCTCATCTTTAACGATATGCAGTTTATTTCAACGCAAGTTCAAGGAGGCAAAGGGCTCAGGCCTTTCAGCATAAATAAGATGCAGCGTGACCGTATTTATCAAAGAATACTGAGGCTACTAAACTATCAGAAATGGGAAGAAAGTCTGCACTTTGCGCCGTTGTACGATCATCTTGTAATGGTCGGCAAAGCTTGGCTTGAGCCTCGTTATCTATTCGATGCAGCCGCTGAATCTCTAGCAACGCATAGAATTGCCATCCCTAAATATACTGTCTTACAAAAGCTTATCAGTCGTGTTATCCAACAGGTAAAGAAGGGGTTAAATAATAAGCTTCGTATTCATGTTTCATCTGAACTACACGAATTTCTAAATACTATTATCGATGACAAAGATGGGCTCTCCTTAAGCCAGCTTCGAGCAGGTGCAAAAAGCGTTATGGTGACAGAGCTAAAAAAAGAACTGATTGTTTATCATCAGTTACAGCCTTATACAAGACAGATTGATGATGCTGTTAAGGACTTAGCCTTATCGTCTAAAAACCAACAACACTTCGGTGAAATGGTGGATTATTATGGTAGTAAACTAAAACGCTTTAAGCGTCCACAGCAACACCTATGGTTGCTGTGTTTTCTGACTCAACGCATA
>NZ_JASDCE010000020.1:0-45085 GCF_030408075.1 Pseudoalteromonas sp. APC 3358 | reverse complement strand
ACAGCTCAATGAATTCTGAATTTATTTTAATATCTTTCGATATTGAATTGACTGTGCCGAATAATTACCGAAATAACTATTCTGTTGGTCACTCAGTTTTCAATTGAGACTCTAATTTGTTTGCCTCTCTACCTAAGTAGATTGGCTGTTAGAACTCAATCTGTACGAGTGCCCACACAGATGATTGCTTTATATTGTTAAAGAACGTTTTGAGTCGCTTTAGCGTCTCAAGGGATGCGAATAATACACCCTTTATTTTTCGAGTCAACACTTAGTTTTAAACTTTCTTTTGGAAGATTTAAAACCGAAGTTTTATTTAACTCTCTGAGTAGTTCGCTCCTCGCTATGCGTTGGCGTTTCCCGTCTCAGTGGGGTCGCATTATAGGGAGCGGCGGATTTTACGCAAGCGTTATTTGCATAAAATAGTAATTAAAATTAAGCCCCAAGCAAGCACACATGATAAGCACAAGTTACCCACAAAAACCTGTTGATAACTCTTGTTTTTACATAGCTAAACCATTCTATAGCTTTTAATTAAAACCTTAAAAATGCAAAAAGCACCTTATTTAGGTGCTTCTCAAAAGTAATAGTTATTAGAATCTAGGGTCTGTTTATCTTTCAAGGTTAAATTTGCAGCAGCCTGTTTGGTATTCAGGCAAGGCAGAGCCTATGTAGTGTGGTTATTCCCCATAAATAGGCGATAACGTAGCATTAATGCCAAACAGGCGCTGCCCAAAGGGTTCTTCCTAGGGGCTATTTACTCTTTGTTACTCGGTTTTTACTTATTCTTACATGGATGTAAGCCAGTAGGGTAACGCAGGAGCAGTTACCGAGCCCACTAGGTTACAAATCTCGCGCCGCGATTACCCCCCCCCTAGTTTGAACAAATTTTAATCCGCAAAGAGCAACAGACCCTAGTATAAAATACTATATAACTTGCGACGATACTTTGCTGCGAGCGTATCACCATCGGGTAAAGAGGCAATAATGGCTAAAAAGCTTGGTTTCGCTTCATTGAAATTCAGATCTTTTTGCAGCACTGTAAATAGTATATCCAATGCTTCTTCTTTTCTGCCTGCTTCATTGAGTAAAATACTGAGCTCTTCTTTTAATTCTAGGTCATTTGGGTACTTTTCTACTTGTTGTTGCTTTTCTTTAATCTCTGGTGAGTCTTTTGCTTCAAGCGCAGCTTCGCATTTTGCTTTTATATTATTAAAGTAAGCATCTTGCTCTTGTACGTCTATTGTATTTATAAGCGCTTGGGCTTCATCTACCTTGTGAATTTGAATACATATGTCTGCTAGCACTAATTTGATACGTGCATTACCGCTGTCTATTTCATAAGCTTGCTTTGCATAATTAAATGCAGCATTTAAATCTGACTTTAATAACGCTTGCTTTGCTTGTTCTAACAGTAAGTCTTGTTGTGCAGGTAAATGCTTTGCTAGGGCTTCGCGTATTTGTGCTTCGCTTTGAACACCTGCAAGTAAATCTACTGGTGCAGAGTCTTTTAATAATACAAGGGTAGGCAGTGTTTGCAGACCAACTTGTTGCGCAAGTTGAGATGCGAGTGCTTGCTCTGCATCGCAATCTAGGTTTGCTACTACTATATAGCTTGCATATTCTGCCGCTACTTTATCTAAAATTGCAGCCTGTCCGATGCAGTCAGGACTTTGAGGAGAGAAAAAGTTAAGCAACACCAATTTTTGTTGTGATGTTTCACCGAGTACTTGTTGAAGGTTTTGCACATTAATACTAACTATGTTGCTCATTGAATTGATTGCCATATTCATCTATTTAGGTTTTTATATGGTGGTGAACATAATAATTACAAGTCATATACCTAAATCATCCGGTATACATATTCAACAATGAGGGAAAACATGAAATTAACTTATCTAAGTGCAATACTTTTATTAGCAAGCCCATTAGTACAAGCAAATGGACTCGATTTGAATTTAAGCAAAACCATGCCAGCTATAGAAAAGTTTTACCTCGATTTACACCAATCGCCAGAGCTTTCTTATCACGAACAAGAAACGGGTAATAAAATAGCGGATAAATTAACTCAGCTGGGTTTTAAAGTAACAAGTAATGTAGGTGGCTTTGGTGTTGTCGGCATTTACAAAAACGGAAACGGTCCAACCGTGATGATCCGTACTGACACCGATGGCTTACCTATTATAGAGCAGACAGGAAAGTCCTATGCCTCAAAAGTTAAAGTAATAGACGAGCATGGTGCTAAAGTAGGTGTAATGCACGGTTGTGGCCACGATATTCACATGAGCTCTTTTATTGGTACTGCTGAGCAATTAATAGTACACAAAGATCAATGGAAAGGCACTTTGATGATGGTTGCACAGCCTGCCGAAGAAGTTGGTGGGGGTGCTAAAGCCATGTTAGGCGAAGGACTATTTAGTAAATATGAAAAACCTGATCATATAATTGCTTTGCATGTAAGTGCTAGCGTCCCCGCTGGTAAGGTATCAATGAAAAATGAATACACTATGGCAAGTGTAGATTCTGTCGATATTACAATTAAAGGTAAAGGTGGTCATGGTGCTTATCCGCATACAACTATAGACCCTGTGATTATAGCTGCACGCACAGTACTTGCTCTGCAAACAATCACAAGCCGAGAACTTTCACCGCTAGAACCTTCGGTTATTACGGTTGGGTCTATTCATGGTGGCTCAAAACATAATGTGATTTCGGATGAAGTAAAACTACAACTCACTCTCAGAAGCTATAACCCAAATGTTAGAAGTGCTCAAATAGCAGCAATAAAACGAATCACGGCAGGTATTGCACAAAGTGCTGGCTTAAATGAATCAAACTACCCTGTAGTATATGTACATGAAGATGAATCTATTCCATCTACTTATAATAACCCTGCACAAACAGACATTGTTAGAAACTCTATTGCCAGCGCAATTGGTGATACTAATGTGCTTGAAACACAAGCTGTAATGGCGGGTGAAGACTTTGGCCTATACGGACGCACCGATGAAAATATCCCGATTACCTTATTTTGGCTAGGTGGCGTAAACCAAACACAATATGCAGATTCGATAAAAACAGGTGAAGTACTCCCTTCCCTACACTCTAGTAAATTTGCACCAGATTATAAAGTTGCCATTCCTACCGGAATAAAAGCAATGAGTAACGCTGCTGTTGCTTTATTTAATAAATAATCTGAATTCTGGATAATAAATCTATCTCAAGCAGAGTTCAGGTTAAGTAATATCGTTTAATAAAATGGCTCTGTAGCTAACTAGCAACAGAGCTTTTTTTATAACTCGACTTTTTAAGGGTCGCTTTTCCACCTCGTTTAGCAAAGCGTTTTTTAGGTGAGCTTTTTGGTAACCTTGCAAATGCATTGCTATCGCAGTTTGCTGCTAATTGTACAAACCCATTTAGCTCAGCAAGTAAAGGCTGTAAAAATTGCTGATAACTCATTACTTGCTGCGCGATATCACCTAAGCTCGATTCCCACTTTGCGGTTAAATCAGGACTCGCTAAACCTTGTGGTAATACGCTAATAAGGGCAAGTCCCGTTTCGGTCGCTCTAATTGACTTACCTTCACGTTTTAAAAAGCGCCGCTTGAATAGCAACTCGATTATTCCCGCACGTGTTGCCTCAGTCCCTAAACCATCAGTGTCTTTTAATACTTTTTTAATTTGTGGATCTTTAACATAACGGCTAATGCCCGTCATCGCAGCCAATAATGTAGCGTCGGTAAAATAAGCAGGAGGTGATGTATGCTTTTCGACCACTTCGCCTTGCTCACAAAAAAGAGGCATACCTTTAGTTAAAGGAGGTAACGTAGCTTCATCTTTTAATTCAGACTTACCCATTAATACCTTAAAGCCCAGGCTTACATCTTGTTTTGCATTTGCTTTAAATAATCCGCCAGCGATTGTTATCTCTGCTTTAGTTTCGTTATATATATAGTCGGGATAAAACTGAATTAGGTAATGGCGGCTTATTAATTGATATACCTTCGCTTCGTCACCGTTCAAACTCGCTGACTTTAACTGCTTAGCCGTAGGCACAATGGCATGATGCGCAGCCACTTTTGAATCGTTAAAACATTTACTACGCTTTTTTACATCAGCCCCGTTTACTAATTCACTGCTTTGCCCACCATTAGCACTTATAGCTTTAAAAATAGCTGATGCATCTTGATGGTGATCTTTAGGTAAATAACGATTATCCGAGCGTGGGTAAGTAATTAATTTATGACGTTCGTAAAGTATTTGGCAAATATCCAACACTTTTTGAGCTGGCATACCAAATGCTTTAGCCGCATCTATTTGCAGTGCAGATAGGTTATACGGTAATGGAGCACTTTGTTTTTTTTGTTTTTGGTCAAGTGAAGTAAGCTCAGCACTTTGCTTTGTAATGCGTGAAGCAACATTTTGTGCGAGTGCTTTGTTAAGTATTCGCCCTTCTTCATCTTGATGTGGCTCACATGCTTTACTAGGAACCCACTTAGCTATGAATGGCTGGTTATCTGGAGTAAGTAAATGCGCCAGTACATCGTAAAAAGGCTTAGATACAAAGTGTGCTATTTCGTTATCTCTATTAACAACAAGACCTAAAATAGGGGTTTGTACTCGCCCTACCGAAAGCACATTACCAAACCCTGCTTTTTGCCCAGCTAGTGTGTATGCACGTGTTAAATTCATACCAAATAGCCAATCAGCACGAGAGCGCGCTAAAGCAGATACACTTAACGGAATAAAATCTTGATTAGAACGCATAGTACCCAGTGATTTTTTTACCGCCGATAAGTTTAAATCACTAATGAGTAAACGTTGCGTACTCTGCTTTTTAGCCTGACTTATTTTAGCTTCTTCAATTACTTGATCGACTAGTAGCTGGCCTTCACGGTCTGGATCGCCAGCGTGAATAAGTTGCGAGGCTTGTTTAATTAATTTTTTTAAAACAGTGAGCTGTTTGCGAGTTTTGGTTTTGGCTTTTAACTTCCACTGTTCAGGTATTATAGGTAAGTGTTCAAACTGCCACTTTTTAAAGCGCTCATCGTAATCATCGGGTTCTGCTTGTTCTAGCAAATGTCCAATACACCACGATACACAATCGCCATTAGCGACTTCTATATAACCATCATATTTTTTATGTGGTTTTGGTAACGCATCAGCAATAGCGCGTCCAAGTGAAGGTTTTTCTGCAATGTAGAGTTTCATAGCCTGCTCATCACTGTTTATATAAACAGTAGTCTAGCACAGCTATTTTAAAGGAGGGAACTTTTTGTAACTATTGGCTAGCTGGGCTTTTTTTGTCTTTTGTTAAAATATAAATAAGCGGAAGATAACAAACAACAACGGTGCCTATATTAATAAATGGCAATAAGGTTTTATAAATGTATGTACTATAAGAAAGATCCCATAAATGGCGGTCGACTAATCTAAATAGCTGTAAAATTGGTGCCATAATAACAACCAATTGACCTAATACGCATTGCCATAAATAAACCTTATCTTTTAAACCCAGATATGCGATGAGTGCCATCCAAGCAATATCATTAAAGGCCCAAACAAGGTATCGATAAACATAAATCCCATTATCAAACTCTTTCAAGTAAGGATGAATAATGGTTCCATATAAAAAAAAAGCGGCTGTAATTAAAGCGAAACGCAGGGCCAAATAATCTTTTCTAAAATAAAAGATGAAAATAGCAGGGCTTAAAATAAACACCCAACTAGTATCTAATATCAATATAGTCTTTAAAAACCATTCAGGCATTAGAGTTAATCAAGTTTTTTTTCATCATCGTCATTACCACCGCCATTTCCTGGCATATGACTAAACTTATCGACCTTTTTCATAAACTATTCCGTTACATTTGTTAAAGAAAGTATACTTTATGATAAATAAGTGTGTTTGCCAATAAAAGTTATCTTACATCTATAGGAGCTGACTCTTTTGCTTTACCTTGTAATATAGATATTTCTACTCGGCGATTCCTGCGGCGATCTTCATCGGTGTCATTCGGTACAAGTGGTCGTGTTTCAGCTCGACCAACCACCATCATTCGGGTTTTATCAAATCCTTGGACTTTTTGCAGTTCACTTGCAACGGCTACAGCACGCTTTGATGATAGGTCCCAATTATTAATATATAACTCATTCGATACCTGAAAATCATCTGTATGGCCAGATACTGTTATTTCACCGGGTACATCTTTTAACAGCACACCGATATCTTGAATTATAGGTTTAAACTTAGGTTGTAAAAATGCACTACCTGAAGGAAATGAACCATTCTCTCTAATGCGAATAATTATTTGCTGCCCTAAAGACTCAAGCTCAATTGCGCCATCGATTATTTGCTTTTCAAGCTGCTGCGCTATCTTTTTAACAAGCTCGTTAGTTTGCTCCTGATCGGCTGCTGAAGTTGCTTGCTCAGAAGATTCTTCTTGTGAGGTACTACGAGATTCGCCACCGCGTTTATCCCCGCGCTGTTCTTGCCTGCCGCCTGCTGAGCTTTCATCGCCAGCCTGAAACTCTAACATTTGTTGAGTCATTTCGACTGTTTGCTGCTGAATGGTTTCTATTGGGGTTGGCTCTGGTTTACCTGGGGTAAACTCCATGGCAATAACAGAGGTCCCTTTAGGGATGTCTTTTACTTCAATTTTATTCTGCACACCAAAAGCAAACTTCATAGAGCCCGCAATTTGTTTAAACTTAAGTACATCCATTTCTGAAAACGCGAGCAAGAGTACAAAAAAGCACATTAACAGTGACATTAAATCGGCAAACGTTCCCATCCATGCAGGTAGACCTGGTGGTGGGCATTTGCACTCTTGATCAGACATAGTTACTCCTCGGTATCTACTTTGCGTTTAGATTCAGCTAAGTAATTTTTCAAAATACCTTCGATTACTTTTGGATTCTGACCATCTTGTATACCTAAAATAGCATCCAAAATTAAACGCTGATTCATAGCTTCCTCATCTTTACGCAGTTCAAGTTTTACCTGAATAGGAATTGCCACTACATTGGCTAAAAACGCGCCATATAAAGTTGTTAATAGTGCTACTGCCATTGCCGGACCGATTGCCTTTGGGTCATCCATGTTAGACAACATTGCAACCAAACCAATTAGAGTACCAATCATGCCCATTGCAGGCCCTATATCAGCTAACGACTTAAATAAACCCGCGCCCAATTCATGGCGAGTCGTGGTTAGAGAAATATCTTTTTGAAGTGTAGCGCGAACTACATCTGCGTCGTGGCCATCGACGAGCATGTCGACGCCTTTGCGCATAAAGGGGTTTGGAATTTCAGCTTCTTCGAGTGCTAAAAAACCGCCTTTACGAGCTGAATCCGCAAGTTCTACTGCTTTTTCGATAAGTATTTCTGGCGTTTCGATTTTAAACATAAACGCTTTGGCAACAACTTTACCTATTCCCAAAAATTGCGACATAGTGAAGTTTGATAAAACAATAAAGAGTGAACCACCAAATACAATAACCACAGACGGGGTATTGTAAAACATAGCCATTTCACCGCTACTACTCATAAACATAGACATGACAATTAAGCCAATTGCGCCTAGGATCCCGATTATGGTTGCTAAATCCACATTTCCTCCAGAAGTTTCATGCTTAATGGCCTTATCATAAACTTTTATTATTAACTGCTTATCGGCAACATATTGAATTGCTTAAGCCATTTTTATAAATAAACATAAAAAGCAGCCTTTAGCACTATCTTAGATCAAGTTATAAGGGCTACCTAATTATCAATTGATTTATTAAACCAACAGACCGCTATTAAGGCTTTATTAATGCACTTGAAATATAATTTAACGTTATAAAGGTAAAAAACCAATATCATCCTTTGACCTAGTTTAGCATTCCCCCTAAAATTGACCCCTAAATTTATTATGTAAGCTGAAATAAAGATGGCGACTAAAAAACCTGAAAACTTAAGTTTCGAACAAGCACTAGAAGAATTATCTACAATCGTTAGTGACATGGAACAAGGTGACTTATCGCTTGAGCAATCGTTAAAGCAATTTGAGCGTGGAATTGCATTAGCAAGTGCTTCATCAGGGAAATTACAGCAAGCAGAACAAAAAGTATCAATTTTGATGGGGAATGGCGAAAAGTCAGTACTTACAAACTTTGATAATGATATGGAATAGCTGTGAGCATAAAAAATCATATTGAACGTGCTCAAAAAGATGTAGTAGCGACCTTACAACAGCATTTTAACCAGCCTCTCGATACAGAAGAAACGGTAAAGAACGCCACCCAGTATGGATTATTTAATGGCGGTAAAAGATTACGTCCATTTTTAGTTTATGCCACAGGTAAAATGCTCGGCGCAAACCATCAAGACTTAAACGTACTTGCTGCTGCAATTGAGTGTATTCATAGCTATTCGTTAGTCCATGATGACTTACCAGCAATGGACGATGACGACTTACGCCGCGGACGCCCTACTTGTCATATAGAGTTTGGCGAGGCAAATGCAATTTTAGCCGGTGATGCTCTTCAAACTCTTGCTTTTGAGCTTATTGCGAATCACAAATTTGAATGCTCATCGCAAACACAAGTAAAAATGATTGCTACACTTGCCCACGCATCAGGCCTTCAGGGTATGGTTGGCGGACAAGGCCTTGATATAGCAGCAACAGATAAAGTAATTACCGTACAAGAGCTTGAGCGAATACATAAGCTAAAAACCGGGGCTCTAATTAATTGCGCAATTACACTTGGTGCACTGTGCAGTGAAAAGGCTGATCAACAAACCTTAGAAAATTTAAGTGTTTTTGGGTATGCTATAGGGCTAGCATTTCAAGTACACGACGACATTTTAGATGTTGAAGGCGATACAGTTATTTTAGGAAAGCCACAAGGCTCCGATATTGCCGCGAATAAAGCGACATATCCGGCGTTATTAGGTATGCTAGGCGCTAAAGAAAAGGCGCAGAATTTAATACAACAAGCCCATGAAGCGTTAGCAAATATAGATGCTGACACAACACTTCTTGCGTCGCTAGCAAATTATCTAATTGAGCGTGACCACTAATTTTTGCTCATACGTATTGCAATTAGCACTGACATTATTACTCAACATTAATTATTCGTAAAAGCTTTGAATTAATTAATGTTAGCGAAGGATATATATAAAACCATGACACTTGATAGTAGCAAGTATCCATTACTTAATTTGGTTGACGAGCCAGCCCAATTGCGTGACTTAGCGCAAGACAAACTCCCTGCATTTAGCAATGAGCTGCGCGATTATTTACTCAACTCAGTATCGCAAAGTAGCGGTCATCTAGCGTCTGGTTTAGGGACGGTTGAACTAACCGTTGCGCTGCATTATGTTTATAACACTCCAGACGATCGCCTAGTTTGGGATGTGGGTCATCAAGCTTATCCGCATAAAATTCTTACTGGTCGTCGCGAGCAAATGCACACCATTCGCCAAAAAGACGGTTTGCACCCTTTTCCTTTTCGCGATGAAAGCCAATACGATACGTTTAGCGTAGGCCATTCAAGCACCTCTATTTCAGCTGCCTTAGGTATGTCTATTGCCGCACAAAAAGAAGGTAAAGGTCGAAAGTCTGTAGCCATTATTGGTGACGGAGCTATAACCGCAGGCATGGCATTTGAAGCGATGAATCATTTAGGTGATGTAAAATCAGACATGCTTATTATTTTAAATGATAACGAAATGTCGATTTCTGAAAATGTTGGCGCATTAACAAATCACTTTGCTCGAATTTTATCAGGTAGCTTTTATACTAACATTCGTGAAGGTAGTAAAAAGTTACTCTCAGGTGTGCCTCCGGTAAAGCAACTTGCCAGTAAAATGGAAGAGCACATTAAAGGCATGATGATCCCGGGTACCTTCTTTGAAGAATTAGGCCTAAATTACATTGGTCCCATTGATGGTCACGATGTAAACATGCTTGTAGATACATTACGTAATATGCGTAATTTAAAAGGCCCACAGCTTTTACATATAAAAACGCAAAAAGGTAAGGGCTATAAACCTGCTGAAGCCGATCCTATTGGCTATCATGGTGTACCAAAATTCGATCCGAGCACAACTAGCCTACCTAAATCTAAACCTAGTGCTGCTACTTTTTCAAAAGTATTCGGCGATTGGTTATGTGATATGGCCGAACAAGACAGTAAGTTAATGGCTATCACGCCTGCAATGCGCGAAGGTTCAGGCATGGTACGTTTTTCTAAAGAGCATCCAGATCAATACTTTGATGTAGCTATTGCTGAGCAGCATGCCGTTACTTTAGCCGCTGGCTTTGCCTGTGAAGGTTTAAAACCTGTTGTTGCTATTTACTCAAGCTTTTTACAACGTGCGTATGACCAATTAATACATGATGTTGCACTGCAAAACTTACCTGTATTATTTGCCATTGACCGCGCTGGTATTGTTGGAGCCGATGGTGAAACTCACCAAGGTGCGTACGATTTAAGCTTTATGCGCTGCATTCCAAATATGGTAATTATGGCACCAAGCGATACCAACGAATGCCGCCAAATGCTATACACCGGTTATAAAGCAAACTGCCCTGTTGCAGTTCGTTATCCTCGAGGTAGTGCAGGTACTGCAGACATTGAAAGCACTATGCAACTGCTTGAAATAGGTAAGGCAGATACAATTAAGAAAGGCAGTAAAATTGCCATTTTATCGTTCGGTACATTACTTGAAAATGCACAGCTTGCTGCAGATGAATTAGATGCAACGCTTGTTAATATGCGTTTTATTAAACCACTTGATACCGCACTTTTAAATGAGCTTGCAACTAGCCACGATGTAATTGTTACGCTTGAAGATAATGCGATTGCTGGCGGTGCCGGCTCTGCAGTTAACGAATTTTTAGCAACGCAAAAAGCTGATATTAATATCCTTAACTTAGGTATTCCTGATGAGTTTATTAAACACGGCACCCAAGATGAAATGCACGATGAAATGGGGTTAGGCGAGCAAGGAATATTAACCGCTATTAAAGCGTTTATTAATTAACTTCCTATACATCTAAAGTTGAGCATATTAAAAAAGGAGCCTAGGCTCCTTTTTTAATATCAAATATTGCTGATCAGCGCATCCACACTTTAATATCAGCTAGGCCATTGCTTTGTAAAATACCTAATTGTTGATCAACGTTAGAATTTTGTTCAAACTCAAATGCATCAAGCTGATCATCAAACGTAATATTTGCAACACCATCACCACCGCGCTTTTTAACTTGGTGTAGTGAAATATCTGCTAGGTTAATAGATGTCTCCCAGCTAATTACCTGCCCACCCAAAAGTGGTAATGGATAAAATGACCAACCAATTGATGCCGTGATATTAGTTGTTTTTCCATTTGGTAATTGGAATGAATTAGCCGCTATTACTTTACAAAGATCTGAAGCATAGCTGTCTATTTTATTGCATTTAAAATCACGTAATAATAGTAAAAACTCATCACCACTCCAACGTGCCACATAGTCAGAACCCTGCGTACGCGAATTTAATAATGCAGCCATTTGCTGTAAGCAGCTATCACCTGCAATTGGGCCATAGGCATCATTGATACGGCTGAAGTTATCAAAGTTAATAATTACCAGCACCAGTGACTTGCCTTGTGCCTGCAGCGATTGTGAATTACGTTGAAAGTGTTCAATATCTTTAGGGAGTTGATCAAACAAAAAGCGACGACTACGCAGCCCTGTTAGCTCATCTGAGTGACTAACTAATTTAAGCTGTGAATTCACTTGGCCTAATTTATCATTAGCTTGACGAAGCTCTAAGGTACGCTCGGTGATCAAGCCCTCTAATGCTTCTTGTTTTCTACGCTCTTGCGCTCTAAATACCCAAAAAATAAGGTAGAAAAGCAAAATAAAACCACTGGTAATTAAAAGCCTAAAGTAAATAGTTTCGTCAAAGCGCTCAGGCACTACAAAGCCGTATTCTACTTCTTGCGCTTTAGTCCAGTCTTCACCTTGGCGCTTCGCTTCTAACTGAAACAAAAACGAGCCTGGAGGCAAGTTAGTATAAATAGCTTCACGTCGCGTATTAGCATAGCGCCAGTCACTATCTAAGCCACTTAGTTTATATCTAAATTCAATACTGTTTGGTGCATAGTAATCAATAGCTGTGTAAGTTAGCGTTATATCACGCTCGTCTGTTTCTAATGATGGTTTTTTACCAAGCGCAGCGGTGGTTAAATGACGAAGTGGTGTTGTTATTGTTTCTATTGTTGGCTTTAATGCAAGCACACCAAATAGCTCTACATTTTTAGGTATTTCAACAACACCTTGTAAGCTTGGGTACCAAATAGAATTGCCGGTGTCTGCTACCGCATCATGCCCAAGTCCACTACAACATTGATTCGCTTTACCATCGAGTTGACGGTCAAAAGATGAAATCACTTCTTCAACTTTTAAGCTTTTTATCTCTGTTTTAAATTGCTCTACAGGCATTCTGTAAACACCTTTCATGGTGCTTACCCAAACATGTTTTAACTTTTCATCATATTCTAGGCTAAATATAGACCCATACGGTAAACCATTAGCTGCATCGAGTTGACGCCACTGCCCTTGCGTACTTCTGTAAAAAAGCCCATCGTTAAGAGAGCCGATTAAAATACCCACGCCATCTATATGTAGCACGCTAGTTACGTATGCACTTTCAAGTGTTGTTTGGTCACCAATTTTTTCAATGCCACGGTCTGTAAAGTAATATGCGCCTTTACTAGTGCCAATCACACCAAAGTTTGTTTTATCCAATACGTAGGTAATAAACTTACTACCTAAAAAAGCGTTATATGCAAAAGGCGTTAAACCAGCATAATTTAATCGATATAAACCGCGTCCGGTGCCAATCCAAAAACCGCCTTTACTAGAGCGACTTATTGCAAATACCGGGTTATCGCGAAGCGCTCGACCAGGGACGGTATAGAGTGTCTTGTTTTCAAAAACAAATAAGCCGCGCCCCGTGGCTATATATAATCGTTCACCATCGAATTGTAGATCGTGTACTGACGCGTATCCATATTTACTACTTGGAACTAAATTAATAAAACTTTTATCTAAATCGAAATAACCAATGCCGCTTTTGTTAGCAACCCACAGTTTTCCATCAGGAGCTTGGCTGATAGCCATAACAGACTCGGTCATATCTGAAACAGCTGAATGCCTTTCTACTCGCCCTTCATGGGCAAGCCATAAGCCTTCACTAAAACTTGCTAACCAAACGTTATTTTTATCATCTCTAAAAATATCAGCAAACCATATGCTTTGATCAAGTTGGCTTGGTTCTACCCATTGCCACTCACCGGTTTTATCTCTAAATAATAAACGTCCATAAGTCGAAACCCATAAGCCACCATCGGTATCACTCATAAACTTATAAACGGCTGAGTTATTTGCATTAGGTAAAGGAAAAGGTCTTAGTTCGTCATCTAAATCTAAAAAGTATGCACCTAGCTCAGAGGCTATATACAAATTACCGTTTAAGAATGATAAATCGTGCACTATGGTTTGCGCTAAGCGCTCTGGTAACGATATTTTAGCGGTAAGCTCTAAACGTAGTTTAGAGAAATCTGATGAGTTTTTAGTAAGGCGTAATAAATGACGATCATTAACCAGCCAAATACCTTCAGGAGAGAGTGCCATTTGGCTAACAGAGCCAACAATTTGGGTAATTACGGTAGCATTAACAATAGGTAGGGGACCATTTACTTGAGTGCGTAAATCAACTTGCCCTCTATCTACATAGTATAAACCATTAGCCGCAATCCATATGCTGCCTTTAGAATCCTCAAGAATATCTCTTACAGGACCTTTAATATTAAACTCTTGTGCTGCAAATGTGGCAGGATTAATAACTACCAAGCCACTTTTAGTACCTACCCACAATAAGCCACTAGAATCGACTAAAAGTTTATTAATACCATTACTAGGCAAGAACGGGCTATTTTGCGTGTTGTAGTTTGTAAATGTTGTGCCATCAAAACGGCTTAAGCCAAACTGAGTACCAAGCCACATATAGCCTTGCTGGTCTTGTACTACGCTTTTAAGTGATTGCGAAGGTAGACCATCTTTTATATTCCATTGCTTAACTACGTAATCACTAATTGAAGCCCAACTTGGTGTCGCGCACAACATCAGTACACAAACCAGTAAAAATCGCATCATATTGCTGCCACCTAGTTAAACAAATCAAATATAAAAAATTAAAAGGGTAGTAAACCCACTTTTATTAGCGCCTGTAAGCATATAAGCGAAAAAACGCCCGCAAGTATATCATCGGCCATAATACCTAAACCACCATGTACTCGTTTGTCTAGCATACGGATTGGGCCAGGTTTTGCTATATCAAAAAAGCGAAATAACAAAAAACCAACGAGTAATGTTTGCCAGCTAAGTGCTGCACCAATCATTGTAATGTAATAGCCTGCCACTTCATCCCATACAATAGCAGGATGGTCGTGCACGCCTAAATCATCAGCCGTTTTACCGCAGGCCCATATACCAAATATACTGATCACTACGGCAAACACAATTTGCAACCATAGCGGATAATACATAGTCATAAAAATGAATGGCAATGCAGCAAAAGTGCCAAATGTACCAGGTGCTTTAGGGGCTAACCCAGTACCAAAACCCAAACCAAAAAACTGATGTGGGCGCTTTAAATTAAACTTTCGGTTTTTGTTCAAACCAGCTCCTTTGCAAAATGCTCAAAACCTTGCTGCTTAAAATCAAACTTTTCACCGTTGTGTAAAAGTTCAATTTGACCATCGCCACTTTTAATTTGACCTATGCATGTTGCATCTACACCATACTGGCGTAGTTTTATTTCTAGCATACTTTTATTGCTATCAGGTACAGTAAAAATTAATTCGTAATCATCACCGTAACTTAGAATAAATGGCAGCTGCTGATTAAAATCAAGGCTTGCTTGCATTGCATCTGAAGTCGGAATACTTTCAATATTCACAACTGCATTTACTTGCGACATATCAAGTATATGACTTAAATCAGCGATTAAACCGTCCGATACATCAATAGCCGATGATGCAAGGCCTCGCAATACCTGCCCAGCAGCAACACGCGGTGTTGGAAAGTCAAAGCGCTTATTTAAGTACTTTAAATGCTCTGGCTCAATACTTATACCTTGTTTGCGAGACTCAATTGCAAGTCCAGCGTCACCTAGCGGACCTGTAACATAAATCCAATCACCCACTTTCGCACCACTACGGCGAAGTGCAGTACCTTCTGGTACAGTCCCTTTTGCACAAATAGTGATAGTTAATGGACCTTGCGTGGTATCGCCACCTATAATTTGCACATTAAAGTATTCTGCAATTTCATGCATGCCTTCAGTAAACTCTTCAATCCACTGTGGGTCAATACTTGGCAAGGTTAACGCAACTGAAACCCATGTTGGCTCAGCGCCCATTGCCGCTAAGTCACTTAAATTAACAGCAAGCGCTCTGTGACCTAATGCACGAGGGGAAATATCATCAAAAAAGTGTACGCCAGCAACAAGAGTATCTGTTGTAACGGCAAGTTGGCAGTTTTGTGGAACGGTTACTAAAGCGCAATCATCCCCTATACCTAGGTTTACATCACGACGGGTGATCCCGCGACCTTTAAAGTAGCGGTTAATTAATTCAAATTCCTTCATACACAAAAAAGCCGGCCTATGCCGGCTCCCCTCTTTAACGGTTTACTTACTTGCGTAAATGCTTAACAGCTTTATCAAGTACACCGTTTACAAATTTATGGCTGTCTTCAGCGCCAAATATTTTGGCCAGCTCAATACCTTCGTTGATAGCAACTTTATAAGGTACATCTTCACGGAACTTAAGCTCATAGCTGCTTAAACGTAAAATTGCGCGCTCAACCATATCTAAGTCATTAAACGGACGTGTTAAATGTGGTGATACAGCTTCGTCTAGTTGCTTATAATTTACAGCAACACCCGTCGCTAAATCTTTAAAGTATTCAACATCAATTTTAGTAACGTCTGTTTCGATCAACATTTGTTGTTCGATATCGGCAATTAAATTGCCACTTATTTGCCAAGAATAAACGGCTTGGAGTGCTAAGATACGTGCTTTACGTCTTGCTGCTGGTTTCACAAAAATTCCTTAAACTTAAATTTTATCTAACACATTAACCATTTCAAGCGCGCCTAAAGCAGCTTCGCCGCCTTTATTGCCCATTTTGGTGCCAGCACGCTCAATTGCTTGTTCAATGCTTTCTGTGGTTAATACGCCAAATGCAACCGGGATATCATACTCAAGTGATACTTGCGCAAGACCTTTGTTTGATTCGCCAGCAACTAGGTCAAAGTGTGGTGTACCACCTCTGATCACTACGCCTAATGCGATGATTGCATCATACTCTTTTTTTGCCGCAACGCGTTTAGCCGCTAAAGGTAATTCTACCGCGCCTGGTACATAAATAACGGTAATGTCGTCATCAGATACGCCACCAGTGCGTTTTAGCTCATCAACAGCACCTGCAAGGAGGCTGCTACCGATAAAGTCATTAAAACGAGAAATGACAATGGCAAACTTTTTGCCAGGAGCGTACTTACTACCTTCAATAATTTTCATTTGATAACCCTAAAAATAAGTTCAAGCGGTTGCGATTGCGCAAAAATTGCTGCGCATCATACCATAAAAATAAAATAATAGCCTAGTTTAAGCGTGATGCTTATTGTGGCTCAACATAATCAACAACTTCTAAATGAAAGCCCGAAAGTGCATGGTACTTTTTAGGGCGACTCATTAATCGCATTTGTTTAATTCCAAGATCTGCAAGTATTTGCGAGCCTACGCCAACAGTACGAGATGTACCTTTGAATTTACGAGGCGTAACGCTTTCGCCAGCATCAGCTGCTGCGAATGCTTTTACAGTTGCCTCTAATTCTTCAGTGCTTTCTTGCTTACCTAAAATAACTAAAGCACCTTCATTTTTAGCGATATAAGCCATTGCTTCTGAAAGGCCCCAACTACGGTCAGCACTTCTATCTGAAAGTAGGATATCGTTAAAGGTACTTTGCAAATGTACACGTACATTTGTCGGTTCTTGCTCTTTTATATCGCCTTTAAGCAATACGTAATGTAATTGGCCGTCAATTGTGTCTTTGTAAGTAACTAAATCAAATTCACCGTGAATAGTTGGTAACTTACAATTTGCAACTTGCTCAATTGTTGTTTCATTTAAGTTACGGTATTCGATTAAATCAGCAATAGTACCAATTTTAATATCATGCTCTTTCGCAAAAACTTCTAAATCAGGGCGACGCGCCATGGTGCCATCGGCATTAAGTATTTCAACAATAACAGATGATGCTTCAAGCCCAGCTAAACGCGCTAAATCACAGCCAGCTTCAGTATGTCCTGCGCGAGTTAATACGCCGCCAGGTTGTGCCATAATTGGAAAAATATGACCAGGCTGCACGATATCACTTGGTACTGCGCCTTTAGCTATAGCCGCTTGCACTGTACGCGCTCTATCTGCTGCTGAAATACCTGTAGTAACACCCTTTGATGCTTCTATCGACATTGTAAAGTTAGTCGAAAATGCAGCACCATTATTTTTAACCATTAAAGGTAAATCAAGTTGCTCACAACGCTCTTGCGTCATAGTTAAACAAATTAAACCACGGCCATGAGTCGCCATAAAATTAATCGCTTGTGCACTAATATGCTCTGCGGCAATAATTAAATCGCCTTCATTCTCTCTATCTTCATCATCCATTAAAATAACCATTTTACCGGCTTTAATATCGTCGATGATTTCTTGTGCGCTGTGTAAATTCATAAATTTGCTCGTATAAGTTATCAGTTTCGTTATTTAATAAAACCCGCTTTAGCGAGTAAGCTCATCGAAATATCAGAGCCCGTTGGTTGCTCTGCACCTTTTATAAGGCGCTCTAAATAACGTGCAATTTGATCGACTTCTAAATTAACTTGAGTGCCTACTTTAAAGTGAGCAATTGTGGTTTGCTCACTCGTATGTGGAACAATTGTTAATTTGAATTTATTACCTTCTACAGCGTTTACTGTCAGGCTTATACCATCAATACATACCGAACCTTTGTACGGGATGTATTTCATTAAATTTTCTTCGGTTGTAAGCCAATATTCTGTTGCTCGAGCGTTTGCTGTAATGCTTGTAATAGTTGCTATGCCATCAACATGGCCAGATACTAAATGACCGCCTAAACGCGAAACAGGTTGCATGGCTTTTTCAAGATTCACCGTTTGCCCTAAAGCATAATGAGCAAAACCGGTTAAACCAATCGTCTCGTTAGATAAATCAGCACTAAAACCGTCAATATGTTTATCAACTACGGTTAAGCAAACGCCATTGGTTGCAATGCTGTCGCCTAGCTTTACGTCTTCCATATCAAGGTCAGCACTTTGGATACGAATGGCTAAGTCGCCTTGTTTTTTTTGTAATAAAGCAATTTTGCCTGTGGCTTCTATTATCCCAGTAAACATAGCGCTACTCTTTTTATTAAGTGATTTTAATGAGTTTTTAACGCGGTGATACGTAAATCGTCACCAATGCGCGCACATTCATTAAATGTTAAATCAACGGTGTTTTGCATACTCGTCAATTCAGGAAAATTAACTAAACTTTTTGCATCATGGCCCATTAATTTAGGCGCTAAATAAAAAACAAACTCGTCAACTAAATCAAGCTCTGTCATTTTACCAGCAAGTGTTGCTCCGCTCTCAAGCCAAACATTATTAAACTGCAGTTGCCCAAGCTTTTCTAAAACAGCCTGTAAATCAACTTTGCCGTTACTTTCACTTACTTCAATATGCTTTACAAAATGCGGCCATTGCAGTGATTTATCAACCTTAGTCGTAAATATTATTACATCACTTTGGATTTTAAATAAAGCAAGGTTGGGCGTTAAACGATTCTGTGAATCAATTATAACACGCACGGGCTGGCGAAGCGGTAAATCGGTAGGTAACGTGCAAGGCAACTCGCTTAGTCGCACATTAAGTTTAGCATCGTCTACTAACACGGTATCGGCACCGGTTAAAATAGCGCAGCTTTGCGCTCGATATAATTGTACGTCTTGGCGAGCAGCGAGACTTGTGATCCACTTACTTTGCCCATTTTTAAGCGCTGTTTTACCATCTATGCTTGCTGCCATTTTACAGGTCACATAAGGTAAGCCTTGTTCCATTCGCTTAAAAAAGCCAACGTTAAGTGCGCGAGCTTGTGATTCAAGTAATCCATAAGCAACTTCAATACCGGCATCGCTCAGTATTTTAAGGCCTTTGCCTGCAACTTGTGGGTTTGTATCAACCATAGCGGCAATTACTTTTACAACGCCCGCCTTTTTTAAGCCTTCAGCACACGGTGGCGTACGCCCATAATGACTACACGGTTCAAGCGTTACATAAGCAGTTGCACCTTGTGCACTATTACCAGCTATTGCCAGTGCATTTACTTCAGCATGGCCTTGACCTGCTAATTGATGAAAACCCTCACCAATTATTTGATTATTTTTAACTAATACACAGCCAACATTAGGGTTAGGCGTGGTAGTAAACCGGCCTTTTTTGGCAAGCTCTATGGCGCGTGCCATATACATTTCATCATGTTCTGTAAAAGGAACTTGGTTAAGCATTTATTATACCAATTGCGTTAAATAAGTGGTCTATTATAGCGCTAAGAAAATAGCGCAATAACAAGGCGAAATTATGACATATAGTTGTTCTATATGAATAATTTTTAACGCAGTGAGTGCGCTATTTAATGCGATAGAATGATCATGTTTTTAATAAAATTGGTATTACTCCCCTAAGCGGGCAATTTCTTCGCCAAATTCGCGTATATCTTCAAACGAGCGATAAACAGAGGCAAACCTTACGTACGCTACTTTATCGAGCTTTTTGAGGGCTTCCATAATGCATTCACCCACCAAATGGCTTGAAATTTCTCGCTCACCCGTTGCGCGTAGTTGCGATTTTATTATATTCACTACTTCGTCTACTTGCTCTGTGCTCACTGGGCGTTTTTCGAGTGCGCGATTTAAGCCATTTAATAATTTATCTTCGTTAAATGGTTCGCGGCTGCCGTCTTGTTTAATAACACGAGGCATAACCAGTTCAGCGCCTTCAAATGTAGTAAAGCGCTCGTGGCAGTCGTTACACTCACGACGCCTGCGAACTTGATGGCCTCCGCCAACAAGGCGTGAGTCAATAACTTTAGTATCTTTTGCGGTACAAAATGGACAATGCATAACTCGGTACTTCCGTTTTAAAACAAAAAAGACCGCTAAATAGCGGTCTTTTATCTTAGCAAAAAAATAGGGCCTGTTGACCTTTCAGAATTAAATTTGTTCTATCTAGGGGTGATTTAATCGCGGCTCGAGGTTTGTAACCTAGTGGGCTAAGTAAAAATCGAGCAACAAAGAGTAAATCGCCCCTAGGACGAACCCGAGGGCAGTGCATGTTTGGCATTTATGCTGTGTTATCGCCTATTTGTGTGGAGTAACCACACTACATAGACTCTGCCTTGCCTAAAAGCCAAACATACTACTGCAAATTAAACCTCGAAAGATAAACAGGCCCCTAGCTTATGTGATCTAAATTACTGCCGCTTATGCAATTAAGCGTAAACAGGTAATTTTGCACAAATTGCTTTTACTTTTTCTTTAACTTGCGCCTGTACAGATTCATCAGTGATGTTATCTAGTACGTCACAAATCCAGCCAGCAAGCTCTTTTGATTCTACTTCAGTAAAACCACGACGAGTAATTGCAGGAGAACCAATACGCAAACCAGATGTTACAAATGGTGAGCGTGGATCGTTCGGTACTGAATTTTTATTTACTGTGATGTTAGCGTTGCCTAGGGCAGCATCTGCATCTTTACCAGTGATATCTTTATCGATTAAATCAAGTAAAAATAAGTGGTTTTCAGTTTTGTCAGAAACGATTTTGTAGCCGCGCTCTTGCATTACAGCAACCATTGCTTTTGCGTTTTTAACAACTTGTGTTTGGTATACTTTAAACTCTGGTTGAAGTGCTTCTTTAAATGCCACTGCTTTTGCTGCAATAACATGACATAAAGGACCGCCTTGGCCACCAGGGAAAACAGCGCTGTTAAGCTTTTTGTAGATTGCTTCATCGCCACATGCAGAAATAATCAAACCACCACGAGGGCCTGCAAGTGTTTTATGCGTAGTTGTAGTTACAACGTGTGCATGAGGAACAGGGCTTGGGTAAACGCCTGCCGCAATTAAACCCGCAACGTGAGCCATGTCAACAAACAGATAAGCACCGATTTTGTCAGCAATTTCACGGAACTTAGCCCAATCAACAATACCTGAGTACGCTGAGAAACCACCAATAATCATTTTTGGTTTGTGCTCAAGTGCTAGTGCTTCAACTTGTGCGTAATCAATTTCGCCAGTTGCTTCATCTAGTCCGTATTGGATTGCATTGTAAAGCTTACCAGAGAAGCTTACGTGAGAACCGTGAGTTAAGTGACCACCATGAGCTAAGCTCATACCTAATACAGTATCGCCAGCGTCTAATAATGCTAGAAAAACAGCTGCATTAGCTTGCGAACCAGCATGTGGCTGTACGTTTGCGTAGTCAGAACCAAATAATTCGTTAGCACGGTCAATTGCTAATTGCTCAACAACATCTACATGCTCACAACCGCCATAATAACGTTTGCCTGGGTAACCTTCTGCGTATTTGTTTGTAAGCTGTGAACCCTGCGCTTCTAGTACGCGTGGGCTACAGTAGTTTTCTGAAGCGATTAGTTCGATATGCTCTTCTTGGCGAGCAGTTTCTTTGGTTATCGCGTCAAATAACTCTGGATCAAAATCCGAAATATTCATGCTACGTTCTAACATTGGGGTCTCCTAGGGCAACGTGTATGGTGTTTTTTAGAGGCTTTATTGTACGCTTTAAACGACTCTTTGCCTACGCTCTTAAGTTGAGGATATTTAAACAGGGATTGAAACTATTTCACAGCTCTTTTAAGATGATATTTTTTTATAAAGCCATAATAATTTTAAATGAATTATATTTACTACATTTAATTAGTAAATATAACTAAGTGTATTCATCCGTATAAAGTTATAAAAAAAGCGGCTCAAGCCGCTTTTCCTTTTAATTTAACTTAGCCTAATTTAGCGAGTATTTCGGTACGTAACGCGTCGTAATCGGCGTTCATATCGCTTGCTAGGCATGGTTTTGCTAGTGCATCAGCAAGTGGTTTTGGCATACCTAATTCAATATTTAGAATACCCTCTACGCTTTCTTTAAACTTAGCAGGATGAGCTGTCGCTAAAAAGATACCCGCTGCACCAGGTGCACGATTTTCAACAAGACCTTGGTAAGCAATAGCAGTATGAGGCTCTGCAACATAGCCAGTTTGTTGAATTTTTTTCATCACGGCTTGCGTGTCTTGCTCGTTTACGCTTGTTGAATAAAAATTATCGTAGCTAAACCAGTTATTATCTAACATTGTTTGTACACGCGGCCAATTGTTTGGCTTACTTACATCCATCGCATTTGAAAGCGACTCAAGCGTTGCGTTTGGCGTCCAGTTTTTATCAAGCATAAAGCGCGGCACAGTATCATTTTGATTTGTTGTTGCACTTAATTTGCCAACAGGTAAACCAATAACCGCACCAATCATTGCGGCGCACACATTACCAAAATTACCACTTGGCACTGATATATGCGCTGTTGCGCGCTTTTCTTTTGGTAGCAGTGCAATGGCTTCAAAGTAGTAACAAACCTGAGCAACTAAACGGCTAATATTAATTGAATTAGCTGAGTTAAGCCCAAGTGTTGATTTAACTTCTTCATCTAAAAAGGCATTTTTAACTAGCTCTTGGCAATCATCAAAGCTGCCCTCAACTGCATAACAATGAATATTGTTACCTAGCGTAGTAAATAGCTTTTGCTGAGCAAGTGAAATTTTGCCTTTAGGGTATAAAATAACAACATCGATATTTGGTTTATTGTAAAAAGCATGCGCTACAGCTGCACCGGTATCGCCCGATGTTGCTGTTAAAATAGTTACTTTCTCGTCTTTATTAAACTGCGTTAAACACTCTGCCATAAAGCGACCACCAAAGTCTTTAAACGCAAGTGTAGGACCATGAAACAGTTCTAAACAGTATGTGTTCTCTTCAACTTCCACCAGCTTAACTGGAAAGTTAAATGCATTTTTAACCATTTGTGCCACGGTATCGCTTGGTAACTCATCACCAATTAGGTGAGATAATATTTTGCCGCTGCGCGTAACAAAGTCCATATCAAGCAATGCATCAACATCGGACAGTGGCGGCAGTGATTCTGGGAAAAATACACCTTGGTTACGACCCAAACCTGTTTTTACGGCTTCAACGAACGACACTTTTTGTGAGCTATCTTTTAAATTATGTAATTGCATGACTAACTATCCTATAAAACTGTTAATTGACGCGTGCCGTCGTTATCTAATTTACAAATGTGGCAAAAGCCTTGCTCGTTAATGTAATTGGTTTTTAACCACTGCGCGCATTGCTGTGCAGCTTCAAGTGTTTTACACACAGTAAATAAGGTTGGTCCTGCGCCCGAAATACTGACTATTTCAGCGCCCAGTGCCGGCAAGCTTGCTTTGGCTTCACTAAAGCCTTTAATAAGCGGTGCGCGGTAAGGTTCTGCTATTTCATCTTTCATTATGCTTAGCGCATCGTCAAAACGGCTAGTTAACAGTAAGCTACTAAATGCCGACAAACGCTGAGCAAACTCAACACTTGCATGCATGCTCAACTCTTTTGGTAAAACAGAACGCGCTTTTGCTGTATTTAGCGAAAAACCAGGAAATGCAGCTACGTAATACCAGTTTTCATCAACAGGCAGTGCAATCGATTTATCAGGGATTAAATCACCGGTTAATTGCAAACCACCTAAATAACATGGCGTAATGTTGTCGTAATGGCGACCACCGCTCACTACAGCTTCAAAGTCAGCCATAAGCTCAATAAGCTCAACCTGACTTAAATGAGTTTTTGCAAACTTATCAAGGGCAGCAAAAGTAGCCACGACCGAACATGCACTAGAGCCAAGCCCTGAGCCAATTGGTAAGTTCTTTTTAAGCTCGAGCTTTACGCTTGGCATAGTAGGCGCAACATGCGCTCTAAAATGCACTAAACACTGGTACGCTAAATTCTCATTCGCATCACTTGGTAACTTATGAGCGTATTCGCCAGTGCAAATAAACTCATCGCTTGGTGCGGCGCTTACAGCTGCTACATCACCTAACAAACTGCCATCAATTGGCGCAAGCGCTGCGCCAAGTGCATCAAAACCCACTGCAAAATTACCAATAGACGCCGGAGCATATACTTCAATCATAACGAGCTCCTAGCGCGATAACGTTTTTAAAATATCAGCAAATACACCCGCGGCTGTTACTTCCGAGCCGGCGCCATAACCACGAATTACAAACGGACGTGGCTGGTAGTATTGGCTTAAAATAGCCAGTGCGTTTTCACCATCACGAATGACACTAAGCGCATGCTTTGCATCTACCGCTTCAATACCTACTTTACAGTGGCCTTCTTTAATTGTGCCTACATAGCGAAGTACCCTACCCTCGCTCGCAGCGCTTTGAATGCGGTCATTAAAATCAGCATCTAAGCTTGGTAGTTTTGCCATAAACTCATCAACGCTATCACCTTGTGCAAAACCTGGTGGTAATACAGACTCAACTTCAATATCGCTTAGTTCTAATTTCATACCGGCTTCGCGAGCGATGATCAATAACTTACGTGCTACATCGGTACCCGATAAATCATCACGAGGATCTGGCTCAGTAAAGCCACTTTCTTTGGCTTTAATAGTTGCCTCAGAAAGTGATAAACCATCTTGAAGTGCGCCAAACATATACGAAAGTGAACCTGATAAAATACCGCTAAACTCTAATAACTCATCACCGGCACCAAATAATGACTGTAAGTTGTCGATTACTGGTAAGCCTGCACCAACGTTCGTTTCGTATAAAAATTTACGATTATTCTTTTGCGTTGCTGCAATTAAATCTTGGTAATACGTGTATGAGCTTGTTGTTGCTTTTTTATTGGCAGCAACCACATGAAAACCTGCATTTAAAAAGTCTACATACTGCGCAGCAAGTGCATCCGACGACGTACAATCAACAAGCACAGGGTTTACTAAATGATTTTGCTTAACAAACTGCTCTACTAGTTTTAAATCAAACGCCTGCTCGGATGAGGCCAATTTTTGCTGCCAATCACCAAAAGCAATACCTTCACTATCAAGGTGTAATTGGCGAGAGTTAGCAACACCATACAAGTTAAGTTTAATATTACGCTTTTCTAGCCACGCTTGTTGGCGCTCAAGCTGATTAATAAGCTCTTGCCCTACTAAGCCACAACCTAGTAAAAACACATCAATTGACGGCACATGCGTGAAAAAGTTTTCATGGCATATTTTTACGGCGTCGTTACAAAGTTCGCCATCAATTACTGCTGAAATAGCACTTTCTGTAGAATCCTGTGCAATTGCCACAATATTTACTTGCGCTTGTGCAAGCGATGCAAAAAACTTAGCCGCTAAGCCACGGTGCGCGCGCATGTTATCGCCCACTAAAGTAACAATGGCTAAATTGCGCTGCACTTGTACAGGCTCAATAAGCCCTGCTTGTAATTCAAGCTCAAATGCAGTTTGTAGCGCATCAAGTGCAAGTGCTAGGTCTGTTTCGTGTACACAAAAGCTAATGCTGAATTCGCATGATGACTGCGTGATCAATACAATTGATACGTTATCGTGAGCAAGCGCGTTAAATACCTTAGACGCCATACCTACTTTGCCTTTCATGCCTGGCCCTGAGACAGTTAGCATTGCAAGGTCTTGTAGGCTCGAAAGCGCTTTTACTGGCTCATCTGATGAATAATCGTTACCAATTAATGAGCCTTGTGCGTCTGGGTTATGCGTATTTTTAATTTCGCACGGCACGCCGGCTTTAGCACACGGCAAAATTGTTTTAGGGTGAAGTACTTTTGCACCAAAGTAAGAAAGCTCCATCGCTTCTTTATAAGATAAAAAATCTACTTTAGTCGCTTTTTTAATATAACGAGGATCAGCACTGTATACACCATCAACGTCTGTCCAAATTTGGCAAATTTCAGCTTCTAAACATGCTGCTGCAATTGCTGCTGAGTAGTCTGAGCCATTACGGCCAAGCGTTGTAAGTTCACCTTTGTCATTACTCGCTGTAAAACCAGGCATGATATAGATAGTTGCAGGGCTTTCTTTAAGCACAGCTTGAAAGCGCGCTTTACTTGTTACTAAATCAGCCTCGGCGTCGATATAACCGCCAGTTGAAGCGATACAGCTTGTTGCTTCTAAGTATCTTGCATCGTGCGAGTTCAATAAAGCCTGCATTAAAGAAACACTAACGCGCTCTCCAAAGCTAATTACAAATGCGCGAACTTGATCAGGGCAACATTGTATAAGTGATACGCCATCTAGTTTATTTTTAAGCTCGCCTAAGTTTGGCCAACTTGTAACTACTACACCACTTTTTTCAACGTCAGCTTTCAAACCTTCACAGCGGCTAACTAATGCTTGCCATTGCTGCGAAAAGTCAGAGCCTTGTTCTGCAGCACTTGCAAGTGCAACTAGCGAATCGGTCATTCCACCTGGAGCAGAAAGTACCAAAAGCATTTCATCTTTTAATTGTGCTTTAACTAGCTGAGCTACCTGTTGTAAGCATGCATAGTCGGCAAGCGAAGACCCACCAAATTTTAAAACTCGCATTGTTTATGT
Organism: Pseudoalteromonas sp. APC 3358; assembly: GCF_030408075.1. Classification (NCBI taxonomy): domain Bacteria; kingdom Pseudomonadati; phylum Pseudomonadota; class Gammaproteobacteria; order Alteromonadales; family Pseudoalteromonadaceae; genus Pseudoalteromonas; species Pseudoalteromonas sp. APC 3358. The sequence goes on along the minus strand of NZ_JASDCE010000020.1, from coordinate 18,236 downwards.
TCCTCATCCCATAAAACGAAAAAAGGCCTGTGTTCTAAGTGAACACAGGCCTTTAAATTTGTTGCACCGACCTATGCCACTATCCAGTAAGAATGATGGTTGTAATAATAATGGTCAGTACGCAATTAATTGTTTTCATATGTTAAGACTGCCTTAACAAAGGCTATGCTGTCAACCCTAAATTAAAAGATAAAACAGCCTTTTTTAACATGAAAAAACCTAATGAATGCCAAATTTATGCAATATTTCGTTTAAGTTAGATTTATTGATAGGTTTATCGATAAAGTCTATTGCGCCAAGTTGTGCGACTCGTTGCTTCATTTTCTCTTGTATATCGGCAGAAATAACTAAAACAAAGCACTCTATTTTTTCTATTTTTATAGTCTCGAGTACTTGTATACCATCAACTTCGGGCATTGTGAGATCTAAGCACAATAAATCAAAGCTTTGTGCTCGTAAAAGTTCTAGAGCGTGCGCTCCATTTGTAGCTTGTTGTATTTGAGCGTCTATACATTCATTTAAACACCGCACGACTTGTTTACGGGCAACTGCAGAATCGTCACAGACTAATATCGAAAATTTCATCATGTTTACTACTACACAACCATCAAAGTTATTAAAAGGTTATTAAACTAATGCCTTCCATTGCATTTTAGACACTTTAACACGCCTCCAAGCACTCAGCGCATTAATAATTTAATACAATGATAAATATAGAATAAATCCGTTTAAGATATAATTAACCAAAGCAAATACTAATTAAGCCTACAATACATAACAGATAACGAATTTATTAATTTATACCTTGGTTTAAATACTTTGATACTACACGCTCACTTTTGGATTTATCTTATTAAATTTTAACTTTTTTATTTATTTTTAGAGGTTTATTGACTAACTTTTAAATTACTATCGTAACGTTACAAAAATAATAAAGGATGAACAAGTCACTCATGTTACAAAAAAGTCTTTCTAAGAAGCTACTGACTAGCGTTTTATCCGTCTATTTTTTGCTTACCTTTGTAGTGACCTGTGGACAAGTGCTTGCTGAATACGTCAATACTAAAGACTATATTCGCGATGAACTTAGTACCTTACAAAAAACCTTTAGTCGCAGCTTAACACGTGCAATTTGGGAGCTTAATACCAAGCAAACAATTACAACAGCAGAAGGTTTACTCGCCATCCCCATGATTGAAGGGATTATTGTTCGAGACGACAGCGGCGAAATTATTTCACAGCTAGGGCGATCTCTTGATATACACAAGCTATATAACCAACAGTTAGTACAAGAAGAGGTTATTTTAGAAGACGCAAAATCGGGTTTATTTGGTTATACCTTTCCACTTATTTTTGAATTTTCAGGTCGTGCTACTCAAGTTGGTGACGTTACCTTATTCTCAAGTCGAGAAGTTGTTTTTAGCCGCATTATGGTATCAATCTACTTTTTGATTGGTAATGCGATGATTAAAACCACCTTTTTGATCATCTTATTTTTAATGGCATTTAGAAAACTTCTTACAGACCCTTTAGCTGAACTCACTGAGCAACTAGAAAATTTAGAACTAGACGAGCTAGAAGGTCAACATATAGAGATAGAAACAGAAGAACATAATGAACTAAAAGTGATGGAGCAGTCATTTAACAAACTAATAGATAAAGTGGTTCAGTATAGAAAAGAGCTTGAACACACCCAAAAAGAACTCATTATAAGTAACGAAAAGCTTGATCAACACAACATACAACTTGAACAAGACGTAGCCCGTAAAACATCCAACTTAAGCCAAGCAATGATGGATTTACAGCAGCAAAAATACGAACTCGAAAAGCAAAAAATTGTCCTCACCGAAGAAGTAGACTTACGCCGCAGCACAGAGCAAGAGTTAATTACAAAGCAAACTGAATCTCAGCGCTATATAGAAGAGTTAAGCCTTGCACAGGAACGTTTACTAGGCACAGAAAAAATGGCTGCGCTAGGCGGACTTGTGGCAGGTATTACACACGATATAAATACGCCTATTGGGATAGGTGTAACGGCAATATCATTTTTACAAGAACGCTTAAATAAACTCGAAAATGCTTATACCGAAAAAACACTTTCGCCAAAAGCACTAGAAGAATTCATTAACGAAGCAAAGCAAAGCACAAGCTTACTAACCACTAACTTAGATAGAGCTTCGGAGCTTATAGCTAGCTTTAAACAAATAGCGGTCGATCAAGCCAGTGAAGCAGTAAGAACCATTAACTTTAAAGATTACACTAACGAAGTAATACGCTCACTGCACCCAAAACTAAAAAAGACATCTCATACTATAAAATTAGAATGTCCTGATGATTTAGTTTTAAATCTACCTGCAGGGGCTATAAGCCAAATTTTTACTAACCTAATTATGAACTCACTTATTCATGGCTTTGAAGGTAAAAGCAACGGTGTAATGGATATTAAAATAAGCGCTGATGACACTAACTTAACTATTGATTACAAAGATGACGGTAACGGTGTTACCAACGAGCAATTAAAAAAATTATTTGACCCATTTTTTACTACCAAACGCGATGAAGGCGGTAGCGGATTAGGCACCCATATAATGCTTAATTTGGTCAAGCAAACCCTTAGTGGCTCTATTGATGCAACGAGTGAACCGGGCAAAGGTCTGCGTTACTATATTCAATTTCCGAAGAACATGGCTAAGCCACTGCCTATTTTTGATAAATATGAATAAATAAAAGTATATGCATTAAATTATTAGTAACAAATCAGTCATTTCGAGATGCTGTTTTTATTGCTATGATTGTACAAATTTTTCAAATGGATCAATTCCCCTATGTGGTTTAGTAACCTTATTTGTTACCGCTTTAAGCAAGACGTTTCATATACTCAAGAAGACTTTGATAAAGCATTAGAGCAAGATTTATTTCGCCCATGTACTGGTCAAGAGCTTGCAACATTTGGTTGGACAAAAGCGTTTGGAAAACATGGCGATACGCTATCGCATTTTTCTCAAAAAAGTATTCTAGTTTGCGCTAAACGCGAAGAAAAAGTACTCCCTGCTTCTGTTATTAATGAACTAGTTGCTGAGAAAGTTGATCTGATAGAAGCTGAAGAAAACCGCCCAGTTAAAAAGAAAGAAAAAGACGAATTAAAAGAAAACATTCTTTATACTCTTCTACCTCAAGCATTTAAAAAGTCGAGCTTACAATTTGCCTTTATTGACCAAGAAAACGGTTGGGTTGTTGTAAATAGTGGCAGCTTTAATAAAGCAGAAGAGCTACTAGCACTACTTCGTAAATCGTTGGGAACGCTTCCGGTTGTACCTGCGTTTGCTAACTACGACCTAGATGTATTTTTAACTGATTGGTTAACTAACTTTAGTACACCAGAAGGTTTTGCTATTGGCTCAGACGCTGAACTTGAAGAAGCAGACGACAGCGGCGCACAAGTAAAGCTTAAAGGTCATGATCTATCGTGTGATGAAGTTAAATCGCATTTAGAAAGTGGTAAACGCGTAACTAAACTTGCACTTGATTGGCAAGAGCGTCTTAAGTTTATGCTGCAAAACGATGGCTCTATCAAACGTTTAAGCTACTCTGAAACTCTAAAAGAAGAAAACGCAGATATTCCTAAAGAAGATATGGCTTTAAAACTTGATGCTGACTTTATTTTAGCTTCTGAAGAAATAAAGCAATTACTTGAAGAGCTAACTGCAGGTTTAGGTGACGTTGAAGATTTAGAAAAAGCGTAAATACCATAGTGCCTACCTGCATAAATATTTAAGCAATTTAATGAATTAAATAGCATATGTAAGTAGGTTGGTATAACAGATAAAAATCCGATAGCAGTTTACTGCTATCGGATTTTTTTATGAAATTTAGAAGCACTTATTTATATCTAAACCGCGAACAGTATTTAGCTAACGATCGACGTATTAAAACCTAAGGTAATCATCTTTTAAGTAGGAGAATACAGCATGGTTCAGAGGTAAGTTATGTAGAGTGATATGAGATTATCTATATACGCTTCAAGCTGGACTGCACAAAAGCTGAAATTTTTGATTTTAATTAAAACCATTAACTTACTTTGTGCAGATAACTTATTTTAGCTTTTAGCGTCTTCAACTTTAGGTTGGCGATATATTTTTATAATGTGATATAAATTTACAAGCGACAATAAGCCGTTGGTAAAAATAACAGGCACTGCGCCAATGGCAACACCGTATGCAGTAAATACAATACAACCAAACATGTTGTACCAACGCAGTTTTACTACATCTGTCATTGTTAACGATGCAACCAATAAAGCTGATGCAATATAACCTAAATATTCCCAACTCAATTGTTCTCTCCTAGCCTTTAGGTTAGCATTACATGTACTGCTATCTTATGGCACTTGTAAGTATTGCAAAGTTACAACAAAATAAAAAAGCTAACCTGCTTAAAAAACCTGAAAAAGTTTGCCGGAAAATACCAGCAAATTCTTAAATCATTACACGGGAAATGAAGGTAAAATAATACTCTTAGCAAAGCTAATAATATTAGTAGCAAGTTAGCGTAAATTCTTAGTGTCTTAATGCTATCGTCATTAAGATGTAATAAATAGGACAAATGTCCGAAGAGCACATTGATGTTTCAATACCATTTTTCTAGTTACCTTGTTGATCAGCTTTTAACCTTTGCCGGTAGTAGCTATCAACAATCAAAAAAAGAAGTTCTGATCCATCAAGATCAGCCTTTAAGCAAGCTTGTGCTTGTACGCAGTGGCACTGTGTCGTTTAGTTACGACGTAGGTAATGGACGACGCCTGCTGTTAGGACAATTGGATTGTAACAACACCCTTATTGGTGAAATAGAAGCGCTAAATAATAATCCGTGTATATATACGGTAACGTGCTTTAGCGATGTCACTTATAACCTTATTGAATTAAGGCATTGGCGTGCTCTACTGCTTGAAAAACCAGAACTAAGCTTATACACAGCACAAACTATTGCGGCTAAGTTTCAGGAAAACCAAAAAATCAATTTAGATAAGTTATTACTACCACTTAGCTATAACATAGCTAAAGATTGCTTACTAAGGGCCGAGAACAACAACCCTACGCTACTTAGAGCCTACCCAACTGTAAATGCTGAAGCCGAACGTTTTGCTACCACTGAGCGAGCTTACAGACGTGTTGTTACAGAACTCGTAGAAAAAGGCTTGGTACTTAGAAGTAACGATGGCTTGCAAGCAGTCGATATACCAAAACTAAGTGAATACGTAGATAGCTTTGCTCAGCTTTAAAATAAAAAAAGGCCTTAACGGCCTTTTTTTATTTATGCAAATTACTAATTACTTCTCTAGCAAAATGTCATGAATTTTCGCAAGATCAGATTTACCAGCAATAATTTCATCCGGTGTTAAACCCGATAATTCATGCGGGAACACTAACCACTCTTCAGATTCATGAATATAATAATCTGGAACAGTGTCTACTTTTGAGTTTTTTGGCTTATAGTACGGGCATGCAATACGAATATCACGTGGCAAGTTTAAGCGCATAAGCTCTGAAAGCTTTTCTTTTAATGCAACAATACTACGACCTGAGTCAAATACATCATCAACAATTAATAATGAATCACCTGCATTTGCGTTCTCTACAATGTAATGTAAGCCGTGTACTTTAATTTCTTTCGACTGTTTACCAATACCGTAATAAGACGATGTACGTACTGCAATGTGGTCAGTCTCAATGCCTTTGTAATCGTAATATTCTTGAACAGCAATACCGATCGGTGCACCACCTCGCCAAATACCAATAATAAAATCAGGACGAAAGCCATCTTGGTATACTTGTGCCGCTACGCGGAACGAATCTTCAAGCAGCTGTTGAGCTGTGATGTAGCACTTATCTGACATAATTAGAAACCCCAGTGGTGGATATAAGATTTGAGCGCAGCTTAGAGTTAAGCAAAAATTAAACTCAAACAGGTATTGGCGACTGATTTTACCGTAAATGAAATAAAATTGCTTGCCTGTAAATTAAAAAATAGGCACCCAAGGGTGCCTATTTTTAGCGTAAAAAGCGTAATTTAGTAAATATTATGCTTTTTCTTGTAAAGTACGAGCAACTGTACGCATACCTTGAGTTGTTGCACCCGCTGCCCATTGACTTGTACTGCCCATGTTAAATGCAGCCGCTAAATCGATGTGTACCCAGCCTTTGCCATCGTTTGGCACAAAGCGCGATAAAAAGCCTGCTGCATTCGATGCACCGCCATAACCGCCACCTTTTTGCGCACGGCTATTCGCCGTATCAGCATAAGGAGATGGGCAGTTTTGTTGATGCCATTTTTCAAGAGGAAGTGGCCAAGCAGCTTCCATTTCTTGAGATGCAAAACTCTCAACTTCACGTACAAGTTCTTTATCAAGTGCAAATAATGCATTGTACTCTTGACCAACAGCAACAAGCGCTGCGCCAGTTAGTGTTGCTGCATCAATAATAAGTGGAGCGCCAGTCTCACCTGCGGCCATTAGGCCATCTGCAAGTACTAAGCGACCTTCAGCATCGGTGTTTACAATTTCAACTGTCGTGCCATTTTTATAAGTAAGAATATCACCTAATTTGTATGCATGACCCGAAATTAAGTTCTCAGCACAACATAAAAACAGTTTAATACGTTTTTCAATACCACGGTTAATAGCCAATGCTAAACCTGCAGTTACTGTTGCAGCGCCGCCCATGTCGCACTTCATACCAAGCATACCTTCGCTTGATTTAATTGAGTAACCACCTGAGTCAAACGTAATACCTTTACCTACAAGCGCTGCACTTACTGGTGCATTTTCGTCGCCTGTTGGGTTGTAATCAAGCTCAAGCAATACTGGCGGGCGAACACTACCGCGACCAACAGCATGAATACCAATCCACTGTTGCTCTAGTAACGCATCACCTTTAATAATTTGGTAACTTACATGCTCAGGCGCTAATGATTGAATAAACTCAGCTGCTTTTTCAGCAAGGCTTTCTGGGTAAATGTCATCGGCAGTCCCGTTAACCATTTCACGTGCCCAAATTGCTGACGTTTTTAAGTGAGCAAGTTCTTTAATATCTGATTGTGCGTTATCAACAAACTCAACACCATTTAACGATTTTGGTGTTACAAAGCCTTGATAAAAAGCCCACTGGCTTTCTGTACACCAAGCATCGCCTGCTAATTCAACGTTTTTAATACCTTGGATTGCAATAGTACGACCAGCTTTTTGAACATTTTTCAATGTTTCTTGCTCAGACAAATGAACAGTTGCACCGCGCTCATTAAAAGACAATGACGCATTATCGCCCCAATGACTCGCTGCTGCTTGTTCGCTTAGTTGAACAACAAATTTTTCACTCATGTTAGAATACCCTTGCACTTAAATGTGCCACCGAGTTTACTATAGAGCGCTTAAGTTCCCAACAGCTTGAGATAAATAACATAAACCACACTGCTGTGCAGTATTTACGCTTTGGAAGTTATCATGAAGTACACGCCAACTCTGCAACCTGCCACCTTATTAAAACGCTACAAACGCTTTTTAGCTGATTTACAATTAAGTGATGGCAGTGAATTTACCGCCCACTGTGCTAATACGGGTAAAATGACGGGATGCGCAGAGCCGGGTTTTGCTGCTTTTTATTCAACAAGCGATAACGCAAAACGAAAATACCCGCATTCATTAGAGCTTACGCAAAATAACTTATCGCAGCTTATTTGTGTAAATACAGCAGTGGCTAATAAAGTAGTAGAAGAAGCAATAAACAATAATGTAATAAGCGAGCTACTCGACTACAGTCAATTGCAAAGCGAAGTAAAGTACGGCAGCGAAAACAGCAGAATCGACTTTTTGCTCACTGACGAAAATAAGCCTGATTGCTACGTAGAAGTTAAATCAGTCACATTATTAAGCGAAGATGCACCACAAAGCGGGCAAGGCTACTTTCCTGATGCGCAAACACTGCGCGGACAAAAACATATTCGCGAACTAATAGAAATGATCGAACAAGGCCACCGAGCAGTATTACTGTTCGCTGTTTTGCATGAAGGAATAAATACAGTAAGTGCAGCTGCGCATATTGATAAAAAATACGCCACGCTATTAAGCCAAGCAATAATAGCCGGCGTTGAAGTATTAGCATACAAGGCCACAATTTCTGCTAATGAAGTTTTACTTCATAAAAAAATAGTATTTGCACAATAGTGTATTAAACCAAGGGATTGAACTAAGCGTAATTTGCAAAATAAGCAAAGTACTCAAATTAAAAAAAGTTATACAAAGTGAATTATAAAAATTAACTTGTTTTTAAAGCTTTTGCCCACATAACAAGGCAAGTTTTAGAAAGCGAATATGTGAATTAATTAAAAGTGTAAATAGACTATTAATACACTTTTTACTCAGTAAGCATGGTTGAAGCTAATTCGATTAATTAAAAATAAATTTGCCTAGGATATAAGATTCTGTTATTTATACCGCCGGCTAATGCTGAGGCATTAAATTAAGGATTTAGGAGAGAGTTATGCCAGACCAAAAGAAACATGGTTTATTGGCTCAAGCCGGTTTAGAACCATACCAAGAAAAACCAGGCGAAGAGTACATGAATGATGCACAACGTGCTCATTTTAGAGCGATTTTAGAAACTTGGCGTAATGATTTACGTAACGAAGTTGATCGTACTAAATCACACATGCAAGACGAAGCTGCTAACTTTCCTGACCCAGTTGACCGCGCTGCACAAGAAGAAGAGTTCTCTTTAGAACTTCGTACTCGTGACCGCGAACGTAAATTAATCAAAAAAATTGAAAAAACAATTAATTTGATTAAAGAAGATGATTTTGGCTTTTGTGAGTCTTGTGGCATCGAAATTGGCATACGTCGCTTAGAAGCACGTCCTACTGCCGATTTATGCGTAGACTGCAAAACACTTGCAGAAATCAAAGAAAAGCAATCTGGACGCGGCTAATTAATACTTATTAATTAGTTATGTCTCCTACAGCCGTTACTGCGCCTATGCGTAAATATCGCGGTCGTTTTGCACCGTCTCCTTCTGGGCCATTACATTTTGGCTCACTTGTAGCGGCTGTGGGTAGTTATCTAGATGCAAAAGCTAACCAAGGAGATTGGTTAGTTCGTATAGAAGACATTGACACTACGCGCGTGGTTAAAAACGCCGACTCCGATATTCTTAATACCTTACATGCCTACGCCCTTCACTGGGACGAACCTGTTGTATATCAAACGCAGCGTCTGCCTTTATACCAAGATATTACCCACTCACTTTTAAAACAAAACCTTGTTTATGGTTGCACCTGTACTCGCAAACAAATAAAAGCCATTGGCGGTATTTATCAGGGGCATTGCCAAGCACTTAATCATAATACTCAATCCGGTGCGCTTCGCTTAGTTCAGCAACATCCAACGACTCAATTTAATGATTTAATTCAAGGTGATATAACGGTAAATAGCGCCCTTTCCCATGAAGATTACTTAATTAAACGCAGCGATGACTTATTTGCATATCAACTTGTTGTGGTCGTCGATGATATTGCTCAAGGGATTAATCGAATTGTAAGAGGTGCTGATTTAATTGAGCCAACCGCACGGCAAATTAGTTTGTTTAAACAACTCAATAGCCCTGTACCTGAATTTGCTCATTTACCTTTAGCGGTTGCCAAGCCTGGTTTCAAATTGTCTAAACAAAATTATGCTCCCGCCATTAGCAAACAAAATCCAAAGCCTGCTTTAATTAGTGCATTTGAATTTTTAGGGTTGCCTGTTATAGCTGATTTAATCGATTTAAATATTGAACAATTAATCGCTTGGGGAATTAAAAACTTTAGCTTAAAACAGGTACCACAAGTATCCGAAATACAAATTTCTCAGCATCCACGTAGTCAGAAAGTCCAATTTACACATTTAAGTAAATAAAATAGCTAAAAACGGCTTAATTTCAACACATCAACTTAATTTTTAAACCCTGCTGGTATATGATAGCCGCCTAAATATATGCTAATTACGTCAAACAGCTTGTACTGGGCTATAACCGCCCCATTTGCTGTAACTTTTGATTGCGATGCAGAGTCAATCACACCTTCTAGGAGACAGACTATTATTTCCAAGCTTTTTCAATTTTGCCGACAAATAATCGGCCCGAATACCAGTGCCGAAAGCGCTTCTGTAAGCAGTGAACCTATTGTTGTCACTCGTGGTGAGCATGGTATTTCTCGCAAACAATTTAGCCCAAATGCAATCAAAGTATTATACCGCTTAAAAGACGGTGGCTACGATGCCTACCTTGTTGGTGGTTGTATTCGCGATATATTGTTAGGCCAACAGCCAAAAGATTTTGACGTAGTTACTAATGCCACGCCAGATCAAGTAAAAAAACTATTTAGAAACTGTCGCCTTATTGGTCGTCGCTTTCGTTTAGCACATATTGTATTTGGCCGTGAAATTATTGAAGTGGCGACTATGCGTGGCCACCACGAAGCGCAAGAAGACAAAAATCAAATAAGCCAATCAAGCGATGAAGGCCAATTACTACGTGACAACGTATTTGGCAGTATTGAAGAAGATGCAGAACGCCGCGACTTTTCAATCAATGCACTTTATTACTCAATCAAAGATTTTAGTATTCACGATTACGCCAACGGCTTAGCGGCAATTAAAGCTAAACAAATTGAGCTAATCGGCGACCCTGAAACGCGTTACCGCGAAGACCCTGTTCGTATGTTACGTGCAGTTCGCTTTGCTACTAAACTTGATATGAGCATTGCGCCTAAAAGTGAAAAGCCAATTAGTGAGCTTGCAAGTTTGCTTGATAACATTCCGCCAGCACGTTTATTTGAAGAAATTCTTAAGCTGTTTTTAAATGGCAAGGCCGAAGCCAACTTTTTAATGCTGCGTAAATACGGCTTATTCCGCTCACTGTTTCCTGAGCTTGATAAAATCTTAGATAAAAACCCAAGTGGCTTAGAACACACGCTTATTCAGCAAATGTTTCAAAATACCGACAAACGTATTAATGCCGATAAAAAAGTAACACCAGCGTTTATTTTTGCCGCACTACTTTGGTTCCCGCTGCTTGAACGTACTAAAAAGATTCAAAGCCAAGAGCAACTTGCAGAATACGATGCTTTCGCACAAGCAATGAATAAAGTACTAAGCGATAACTCACAACACATTGCGGTTCCTAAACGCTTTACTTTAGGTGCTCGCGATATTTGGCATATTCAGCACCGTTTGGATAAACGCGCAGGCCAACGTGCTTACAGACTAACGCAGCAACCTCGCTTTAAAGCCGCCTACGACTTTTTACTCTTACGCGTAGATGCAGGCGAAACACAGCATACTGAGCTTGCCCAGTGGTGGACACAATACTTAAGCCAAGATATAAACGGCCAAAAAGAGATGGTTAAAAACTTAGGTCACCAAGGTGGTCCTAAGCCGCGAAAGCGCCGTCGACCTACTAAAAAGCCAGCTGAGTAATAACATGCACTGTGTTTATTTGGGTTTAGGTGCCAACCTAAACTCACCAAAAGAGCAGCTTGATAACGCGGTAATCGCGCTTAAAAAGCTGCCTAATTGTGAATTTATAAACGTATCGCATTACTATGCAAGTAAGCCTATGGGCCCACAAGATCAACCAGACTATATCAATGCAGTAGCGTGCATTAAAACGACCCTTGAGCCAGAGCAATTACTTGATTTAACGCAACGAATTGAACTTGAGCATGGTCGAGTAAGAAAGGCTGAACGTTGGGGTCCACGCACTCTTGATATAGATACTCTATTATTTGATGATCAAATTATAAATACGGTGCGCTTAACTGTGCCTCATTATGGTTTGAATAATCGCGAGTTTGTGGTTTATCCACTATTAGAGCTTGCACCTGAACTTATTTTACCTAGCGGCATTGCATTAAAAACCATTGCAAATAATTTACCGCTCAACGACTTACAACAATTACCTCTGTAATTAACCTAGGCTTTTGCCTGCGAGGATATTATGTCTAAAATAACCGTTTCTACTTTAAATAAAATGAAAGCAGAAAATAACAAAATTACTGCATTGACAGCCTACGACGCTAGTTTTGCAAAGTTATTTCATGATAACGGCGTTGAAGTTATTTTAGTGGGCGACTCTTTGGGCATGGTACTACAAGGCGGCGATGACACCCTTGGCGTAACCAATCAAGATATTGCATATCATACCCGCTGTGTACGCGCTGGTAGCCGCGAATTATTTGTAATTGCTGACTTACCTTTTATGACCTACTCAAGCGTAAGTGATACTTGTAAAAATGCAGCTGAGCTTATGCGCGCTGGCGCAAACATGATTAAGCTTGAAGGCGGAGAATGGCTTTACGAGAGCATTAAAACGCTTACTCAACAAGGTATTCCAGTTTGCGGGCATTTAGGCCTTACACCACAGTCAGTACATGTATTTGGTGGCTTTAAAATACAAGGTCGCGAAGAAGACAAAGCACAAAAAATGATTGATGACGCAAAAGCACTCGAAGCTGCTGGCGCACAATTATTAGTACTTGAATGTATTCCAAGTGCATTGGCAAAACGCATTACAGACGCCCTAAGCATCCCAACAATTGGTATTGGTGCGGGCAGTTTAACTGACGGCCAAATACTGGTAATGCATGACCTTGTTGGTATTTCAGCAGGTTACATTCCTAAATTTTCTAAAAACTTTTTGCTCGAAACAGGCAATATGCCTGCAGCCGTTCAAAAGTATTGTACAGACGTTAAAAATGGCGCGTTTCCAAGCGCTGAACACGAGTTTAAATAATGCAGTCAATTACTGAAATCAGATCGTTACGTAGTCAAATTAAAGCATGGCGCCAAGCGGGTCTTAGCGTGGCACTTGTGCCAACAATGGGCAACTTGCACCGTGGGCATTTTTCGCTAGTAGAAAAAGCAAAAAACTTAGCCGATAAAGTCGTTGTGAGTATTTTTGTTAACCCAATGCAATTTGGTGCTAACGAAGATTTAGATAACTATCCTCGTACACTAAACGAAGATAAACAAGGCCTTGCAGAACTAGGCACTGATATTGTATTTACCCCAAGTGTAGAAACAATTTATCCAAATGGACTTGGCGCACAGAGCTTTGTAGATGTGCCTGATATTTCATTAGGTTACTGTGGTGGCTCACGTCCTGGTCACTTTAGAGGTGTTGCCACGGTAGTTACAAAATTATTTAACCTTGTACAACCCGATTACGCCTGCTTTGGTGAAAAAGATTTTCAGCAACTGCAAGTAATTAAAACCATGGCACGCGACCTATCAATTCCGGTTGAAGTTATTGGTGTACCTACAATGCGAGAAGTTTCTGGCCTTGCTATGAGCTCACGTAATGGTTACTTATCTGATGAGCAAAAAGCGACTGCAACCGTATTATTTAAAGCACTTAATACATGCGCTGAGCAACTTAAAAGCGGCGAAAAAGACTTCGTAAAACTTGAAAGCTTAGCTAAACAGAGCTTAGAGCAAGCTGGCCTAAAGCCAGACTATTTTGAGATTGCTCAACGAGATACATTAAAAACTGCTACAATCGAAGATACTCAATTTGTTATTTTAGCCGCAGCCTATTTTGGTGGTGTTAGATTGATCGACAATATTCAAGTCGAAATTTAATATTATTGCGACTCCATTTTAAGGATAAGAAGCATGCACACTTTAATAAAAACAAGCGTAGTCGCCCTTACTTTTGCACTATTAGTAGGTTGCCAAAACCAAGTTGAAAACCCTGAAATGAATCAGTGTGCTCAGCAAAATTACCAATGCGAAAGTACATGTGAACAGCAAACAACTGCTGAGGGCTTAAAGCAGCAAGTATGCTCTGGAAAATGTGTTGAGAGCTACAACCAATGTAAAGCACAAGCCGAAAAATTAGGTAATATTTAATTCCTTAAAGTTTTTAGTTTTAGGCACAAAAAAACCGCTCAATGAGCGGTTTTTTATTGCCTATGGTTTATCATACCAATTTTATTAAAAACATGACCATTCTAGCGTATTAAATAACTCACTAACTACGTTAAAAATTATTTATATAGAACAACTATGTATCATAATTTTAGCCTTGTTATTGCGCTATTTTCTTATCGCTATAATAACTCACTAATTTAATGCAATTGGTATTAGTTCAAACCAAGCTTTTTAAGTTCTGTTTTTACTAGCTTTGCAGAAAGTGGTACATAACCATCTTTTTCTACAATTTGCTGACCATCTTTTGAAAGTACCATTCTTAAAAATTGTTCTTCCATAGGTGATAGTGGCTTATTCGGGTGTTTATTCACATAAACATATAAAAAGCGCGATAGCGGGTATTTACCTTGCGCAACGTTATCAAGTGTTGCATCAACAAAGTTATCGCCTTTTTTAGCAAGCGGTACTGTACGTACGCCCGATGTTTTATAGCCAATACCAGAGTAACCAATTGCATTTAATGAAGATGAAATTGACTGTACTACTGATGCAGAACCCGGTTGCTCATTTACATTATTACGGAAATCACCTTTACACAGTGCTTTCTTTTTAAAGTAGCCATAAGTACCTGACACTGAGTTACGTCCATAAAGCTGAACGTCTTTAGCAGCCCAATCGCCTGTTAGGCCGACATCGCTCCAACGATTAACTTGCTCTGGTGCGCCACATTTACGAGTAGATGAAAAAATAGCATCTACTTGGTCAATACGAAGACCTTCAATTGGGTTATCTTTATGTACAAATACAGCAAGTGCATCAATAGCTACGCGAACTTCTGTTGGCTTATAACCGTAACGTTTTTCGAACGCTTCGATTTCTTTAGATTTCATTTTACGGCTCATTGGACCTAGGTTAGCTGTACCTTCGGTAAGTGCCGGTGGCGCAGTAGAAGAACCTGCCGCTTGAATTTGAATATTTACATTTGGGTAAATACGTTTGTACTCTTCAGCCCAGAACGTCATCATGTTGGCTAAAGTGTCAGAACCTACTGATGAGAAGTTACCTGAAACACCACTAATTTTTTGATACTCAGGAATATCTTGATCTAAAGCAACTGCTTGTGCAGATACGAAAGTTGTAACAGCCACACCCATTGCGGCAACTAAGTTTTTAAATTTCATGTAGGGTTCTCCGGTTTGTTCGTCCCATTTTCTAACTGCTGCCCACTCTAAAGTGAGTACATGACAGTTACATTACTCTTAAATGACACTTTTATGACTTTGCTTTTCAGCCTAATTACTTAGCTAGCGAAACTATCTTATCTATTGAAAATTCGAAAGAAAAACACGAACCTTTGTTAACTTCGCTGCTAATATTTAATTTACTATCGTGGCGCGTTAGTACATGTTTTGTAATCGCAAGCCCTAAACCTGAGCCACCTGTTGTTCTGCTGCGGGCTTTATCAACACGATAAAAACGCTCAGTTAAACGGTTAATATGCTCTGGCGCAATACCATCACCATTATCGGTAACACTAAAACGCGCTTTATTGTTTTTGCGCTGCCAACACACTTCCACTTTGCCACCGGGTTTAGTGTAATGAAT
This sequence comes from Pseudoalteromonas sp. APC 3358, assembly GCF_030408075.1. Taxonomy (NCBI): domain Bacteria; kingdom Pseudomonadati; phylum Pseudomonadota; class Gammaproteobacteria; order Alteromonadales; family Pseudoalteromonadaceae; genus Pseudoalteromonas; species Pseudoalteromonas sp. APC 3358. The sequence goes on along the minus strand of NZ_JASDCE010000020.1, from coordinate 2,677 downwards.
GGCGTTAAATACTAAATTAGAAAACGCACTACGCAGTTCATCCTCAGAGCCTTTAATATCAAGGTTTTTATCGATATTAAAAATAAGCTCATGGCCTTTGTCTTGATTAATTGAGTTTGCCTCAGTGTGAATATAACCAAGTAATTGCGGTACGTTTATGGCTTTATCGTTATCTTGGCGCCGTGCACCTTCAATACGCGAAAGCGATAGTAATTGGCTGACTAAGCTATCCATGCGCTTGCATTGTTCAAGCATAGTATTTTGCGCTTTGTTCCACATTGCTGGCGGCGGCATCATGTCGCCATCCATCATCTCAAGATACCCAGTAACCACTGTAAGCGGTGTACGTAGTTCGTGTGACACATTGGCTACAAAGTCTTTACGCATCTGTTCTAGCTGTTTTAAGCGCGTTACATCACGCACAACAACCATAAGTTGCGTGCTTGCATAAGGCATAACCCTAAATTCTAGTACTTGCTCAATGCTATGACCGTTATCCAGCTCAAGCGCGTCGTCAAATTCACCTTTGTGCATGTATTTAGCAAACTTAGGTTCGCGAATTAAATTATCAAGACGCTGACCATGATCGGTTGGCCACTGCAAACCAAGCACTTTAAGCGCTAATTGATTACACCACACAATACTTAAATCGTTTTGTAATACCACTACCGCATCAGGTACTGCTTCAGCCCCATCGCGAAAGCGACGAATTAAATCAGCAAGCTCATTACGTTTTTTACGATTACGGTGCTGTAGATGATAAATACCTTCAAACACTTGCTCCCATGCACCCTCGCCCTCAGGTGGATTAAAGCTACGTTGATTAAGTAGCCAATCGCTCAAACGATAAAGTTGATGGTAGTGCCAAATAAGGAGGGAAAAAGATCCTAAAAATAAAAGCAAAAATGGCGCGCCAACCAGCACACCAATTAATAGTAAGGGTAAAAAATAGATAAACAGGCGCTTTACTAACGCCTGCTTATTAACAACTCGATACATACACTCACTTTACCTTAGAGTAGTAATACATGCGTATTTCATACATTAGCTAAGCTTTAAGCTGATCACAGCTTACTTGAAAAACGATATCCAGCACCACGTACAGTTTGCACCAAACGGTCATGTCCAAGTGGGCCAATTGCTTTACGCAGACGACGAATGTGCACATCAACCGTGCGATCTTCTACGTAAACATTAGTTCCCCATACATGATCAAGCAGCTGTTCACGGCTATAAACACGCTCTGGGTGAGTCATAAAAAAGTGCAGTAATCTAAATTCGGTTGGCCCCATATCAAGCTCGTTACCTTCTGAGGTAACACGATGCGAAATAGGGTCTAAACGCAGGCCATGTACTTCAATAGCTTCTTCTAATGAGGTTGGCGATACACGGCGAATAACCGCTTTAATACGCGCCATAAGCTCTTTAGGAGAAAACGGCTTAGTTACGTAATCGTCAGCACCTACTTCAAGACCGCGTACTTTGTCTTCTTCTTCGCCACGGGCTGTAAGCATAATAATTGGGATTTGGCGGGTGTGTTCGTTTTGCTTAAACTTTTTAGCAATTTGAATACCACTTCCACCTGGTAACATCCAATCAAGTAAAACCATATCTGGGTAAGGCTCAACCATAGCTGCAATAGCAGAGTCGTAATCTTCTGCTTCAATTGCTTGAAATCCATTTTGCTCTAAAACAAAAACCAACATCTCCCTGATAGGAGCTTCGTCATCTACGACTAGTACTTTACGTGACATTCCAATTTATCTCTTACGCTATCGAATTAGTTTTCATTATTATGACTAAGTATGACATTTTTATGAAAGTGTAACGTGTAAATTAAAATGGTGGTAAAAAAAACACAAATTAGTGACAAAAAACCTCATTAACGTCATATTTTTAAAACCTTTTTAATATTTAACGTAATAAAAAGAGATTTACGATAAATTTATAAAATAGCTAATTTTTGAAATTATCTGCTTTTTGTCGCTAGTTGAATCATTAAATAATACAAAATTAACTGGGATCATTTTTTTACTAACCAAGACTTTTTTACAGATCGATCGTTTAAAAGTAGCTTTAAAGCTATTTTAAAATTAACAAACCCGCCTGTGTAACAATCAATACGTTTAAAAATAGATCTAAATTTTACTAAGCCCAAAATAAAGGATCAGATTTTTACCAAGCCGATCCACTCTCAGATCAGAGTTGTACCTAGTCAAAGCCATAAGTTGTTGATTGTTTATACAAATAAATAACGATCAAATTATCTCAGAGCCTAAAATAGCGAAAAAGTGTATTTGGCTTAGTAAAGTAATGATCCGAAAAGGCTATGTTAGTAAATGCGTGATCCCAAAGTACGGCATTGATAGTACAGCGATCTGATCAATAGAAGCCGTAACCTGCAATATAAAAAGGGCTGACATTAAAAAAGCCAGCAACAAAGTTACTGGCTTAGGGCCTGTTGACCTTTCAGGATTAAAATTTGTTCAATCTAGGGGCGATTTAATCGCGGCGTGAGGTTTGTAACCTAGCGGGCTAAGTAAAAACCGAGCAAAGCTTCCGCGTCCTGCTCACGCCCCTTACCTACATCCATGTCATAGGTAAGATCTTAAGAAATTGAGTTGAAGCTCAATTCATGATCAAATGGTTGTTACCACACAAACCACAGAATCAAGAA